>JAQBNI010000116.1 GCA_028288625.1 Bacteroidota bacterium
TTTGAAGAAGATGCAAGCCTGCCATATTGTAATGTATTCTGGAAGAAGGTATTGAAATTAAGGAGTGTTTTTATTTTCGGCTTTCAATTTCTTTTGCAAAGTGCTTGCGCGATGATCTTCACCATCGTGACTCCAGCCCGGAGAATCAAAAACATAATGCAGCTTATCTTTAAATGTCGGTGCGCGTTTTACATCATACCAGATATTTTTCCATTCGTGCGCAGTAATTTTAAAAGGATTGTGTGTGTCTATATTCCTCGTAATGCCGTAATTCGGTCTTTTAAATTCTACCTGGAAAGAACCAAACATCCTGTCCCAGATATTAAAAATTCCTGCATAATTTTTATCGAGATATTCTACATCAGATCCGTGATGAACGCGGTGCTGTGACGGTGTATTAAAGACCGTTTCCCATACGCCCATCTTACCGATCGCCTCGGTATGAATCCAGAACTGATAAATTAAATTGAGGTGCATCATCGTCATGATCATCAGCGGATGAAATCCAACCAGCGGCATCCACATCCACCAGATAAATTTATAAAATAATTCCGTCCAGCTTTGGCGCAGAGCAGTACCCAGATTATATTTTTGCGAGTCGTGATGATTGATGTGCGCCGCCCATAAAATGCGAACCTCGTGGCTTAGCCGGTGATGCCAGTAAAAAGTAAAATCATCTGCAAATAAAACGATTACCCATGCCCACCAATGCGCTTTATGCCACGCTATAGTAGTAAATTCTTTTACGCTATCAGCGCCAAGATTTTTAAATATCCTGAATTGGTACAACCAGAAATAAATGCCAACATAAAAAGCAACAGTAAACAAATTGATCACCACCGATCCGATTCCCAGCGATAAGCTTGCAATCGTATCTTTTGTATGATAAGGATCAAGCATTTTTTTGCGGATAACAAAATTCTCAATCGCCATCAGCAATAAAAATACCGGGATCATATAACCGACAGGGTCATTAAAATCTAATGGATTAAAGAAGCTGAACATGCTGCAAAATTAATCAATTTTTTAACCACTTCATTGAATTAACCGGCTCCATGTACCTTTTAGATCCTGAAACAAGTTCAGGATGACGGTATACGCCGAGAGGCGGCTTCGCCGCCTCTCTTTCTGCTATGTCATCTCCGACCTGATCAGGGATCTAAAATGAAAATATAGTCATATTAATTATCGGACTTATTCAAGGCACCGCTGGCGCGTTTTCCTACGTTATTATATCCGCCTTTATCAAGGATCACAGGTTTGCCCGTAGGGCTTTTACTGGCTTCCCAGCTCACAAAATTTCCATCTCCGGTTACTTCTATATAATCGGCTGTTTTCATATTGATGTCATTATTTTTTCCTTTTACAAAGATCACACCGTTGCCATCACCAATGTCAATGTGATTTCCATCACCTGTAACAACTATTGTTTTATACGCAGTACTAATACTTGCAGTCTTGTTGTTATTGTCTTTAAAATAATATGCATCATCAGGAATTGCAGCGGATTGTTGCGTCTTTGTTGTGGTTTGTCTTGTCTTTGTACTTTTTGAAACTGTTGTTTTTGTCTTAGGCTTTGATGTAGTTTTTGAAGTTTGTGCTAAAGCGTTGAAGCCAATCATCAGCATCAAAAAAATTATTGCATGTGTTTTCATCTTGATTATTTTAGGTTAACTTATTTAATTTCAAAGTATGCTTTGTGTGTTCTTTTACTTTTTCTTTTGTCCAGCACATCGGAAAATTATTTCCTGCAAACCAATCGCGTAATTGGTTTTTATAAAACGGACTAGCCATATTAGCAGAATTACCCAGCGGCATAATTACTGTTGACTGATCAAAATCTGAAAAGTCGATGATCTGCCGGTAAGATGGTCCCGCCAACTCCCCGCCATATCCTTCGGCTGCCATGATATAGGTTTGAAATGGTGTATCGGTATCGCCTCCAATGGGAAACGGACCTAAATCAAAAACTTTATCCAGCGGCGGCTGCGCGGTAAATGTATGTGGAAATACAATGGCATGCAGATCGCCCCATTTCCATTTTTCATATTTCGTACCGTAATTCAACTTTAGCCAATCTATTGCACTCTTAAAACCATCTTTCAATAGTTTTTGTTTTCCACCGGCTTTTTGAAGCCAGAAAGAATTTTCATTTTCAAGTATCCGCAGTAAAATAGGCGTGTTATGCCCGATGTAAGAATTCACCGGACCGAAGATCGAATGAAATCCTCTACCCAATAATTCATCAATTAATTTTTTATCATGGATCGCGGATTCAAACAGTTTTTTTACCACCATTAATTTTCCAACCTTGTATAAGCTTCCTTCCACTTTTCCGGGATGCAATTCTCCATCCCATGCCATGAGCATATCTGCATACTTCTGCAATTCTGCGGTATCCATTTGCACATCTTTAAAATGATTTGCAAATAATTTTCCCGGCGTGCAATGAAAATCCATTTGCATTGCCGTAAAATCTTTCGGTTCGAGAATTTCTTTTTGCAGGATCATTTTTTCCAGTCTGTTTGCACGATATCCATTCATGTAAATATCTCCCAGGAAGTGAGGAAAAT
>JAQBNI010000001.1 GCA_028288625.1 Bacteroidota bacterium
TTTCTTGTGACATAAAAAAAACCTGTTAGATGAACTAACAGGTTTTAAAATTTATTGTTGAAACAAATTATTTAGAAGGTGAGAAGTCAACACGTCTGTTTACTTCGTGTTGGTTTTCTGAAGAAGCATCTTTTACGAGTGGATCTGATTTGCCCATTGGTAATTTAATAAATCTGTCTAAAGCGATACCGTAATGTGTATTCAGGTAGTTGATCGATGCATTTACGCGATTCTCAGATAATTTCTGATTGTAAGTAGCAGAAGCCCTGATATCGCAGTTGCCCTTTACATTTACCTTTAAGTCAGGATCGCTGCTCATGATCAAGCCAACCTTTTTCAATTCAGTAGCTGCTGCAGGCGTGATGATGTATTTATCCAATGCAAAATAAATAGAAGTCATCTTCCATTGGTTGTCTTCTACTTTTTGTACTTTCTTCACTAATGCTTCAGGATCGAAAGGTGGAGTTCTTTTTACTTCCGGTACAGCTGCTACAGCAGGTGCCGGACAACAAGAAAGAGTATCATTCTTGCAGTCAACAATAGGTCGTAAAGGATCAGAAAACGGCTCCGGATCCACTGAATCAGGACATCCATCATGATCGCTGTCTAAAGTTACACCGTGTGTATCTACTCTATAGCCAGCAGGAGTATTTGGTTCCTGATCGAGTATATCTAATACTCCGTCATTATCAGTGTCTTTCAGGTTTGGCTCAGGCTGTTGCTTGTTTTGCATAACAAACGCGATAGGATCAACCCATTCAACATGTTCTTTCTGAGAACCGATTCGTCCGAATTTAAAATTGAAGTTCAAATTAACGTAAGCATACGCATCACGATTCATTTTCGAAAGAGAGTTTATTGATCCACCTGTTTTAGAATCAATTCTCGATACGAAATTAAACGCATCCAGTTTATCAGAGTTAGTAAAGGTGAATGTACCTTCCAAACCGATGTCTAATAAATAGGTTACTTTAAATTTCAATCCCATAGAAAGCGGGAAAACTACTTCTGTAAATTTATTTGTAAATCCTCTCAGGTAAACATTATTCGCGATCGGCTTGTCATCTTTAACATTATAGATCTGTGATGATAAACGGATCAAACCGATTCCAAGCTTCGTATATAATGCTACTCTTCTTCCTTTTACAGGTTTTCCTGTGATCTGGGATTTAATGTATTTATTATATCCCATTCCCATTCCTAACCAATCGATATAAAAGTTTAAAGATGCCTGGTGGAAAATACTTGTCTTAAAATATACAGGACCATCTGCTTCCGTTCTTTCCGGAAACAATTGCTGCCAGTATTGCCTGTTTTCTGCAAAACCACCGCGAGAGACGGTACGTCCCAATAATCTGCCTAAGGTGTAATCAACATTTAAACCAAATGCGCTATTGAACATATGTGTAAGACCAAATCCGCATCCCCATTGTAATTCGCTCGGTTTTTTAGTCTGGCGAACCCAGTCATAACTCCTGATATCTGTAAATGGTGTTGTTGTTCCGAAGTGAATTGTCAAAAACCAATCCTTAAGAAATCTTTTTGAATCTACATTGTAATATTTCTTTGCAGTTTTCGGGTCCAAGGTGGTGCTTGGAGCATTTGCGGCAACATCTACGCTTGTATTTGTATTCTTTGATTTCTGTGCGTATGTCGTTACCGACAGCATAATACATACAATGCTAAGCATTAAATAGTTTAATCTGGTTTTCATTTGGTTTTGATTTGGGTATAAAAATAGTAAATGTTGTCTAAAATACAAATAACATTGAAAAATTAATGATTTATTCAATGTAATCAAGGTCTTTTCCGAACGTTTCCTGTAATTGTGTCCACGCTAATGCAGCAATACCTATGCAAATGGCTCCGACAAGAAGATTTGCACTTTGTGTTGAAAAGCCAAAACTCCCTTTAAAAGTTGTATACAGGAGATTAATTCCAATCACTGAACCGCGTACAAAATTCGGCGCTGTGTTGCTAACTGTTGATCTTATGTTGACGCCAAACGATTCTGCAGCAGTCATCATAAACACCGCCCAGTAACCAATCGCGAATCCCAGTAAAAAGATCATCGTGTAAAACGCGGTCATGCTTATCTTCCCGATAAACCAGAATAAAATGATCACCGTGATCAATAAGATGAGGTAAATGAGGATGGCTTTTTTCCTGCTTCCAAGATAATTTGATAACAATCCACAGGTAACATCTCCAAGTGTAAGACCTGAATACACTGCCATGATCGCATAGATCGCTACTTTCTTTTTATCATCATAATGCAATCCAAGCGAATCTGCTAACTCAGGAGAGTACTTTGCGTAAAGCTGCACAACATACCAGATCGGAACAGCGAGGAATATTATAGATATGTAACGAATCAGTTTTTTACGATCGCTGAACAAAATGGAAAAATTACCCAGGTTATGCGTTTTTTCTTTCACGCTTAAATACATACCCGATTCATATACGCTGATGCGCAGCACCAGCAACGCAAAACCCATGCAGCCGCCGATCAGATAACACATCCTCCAATCCTTTATCCATAATACGAGCAAGCAGCCGAAAACGGCGCCGAGCACGCCAAACCCGGCAATAAAAGCCGTTGCGATGCCGCGTTTTTCTTTGCTCATTGATTCGTTCACCAGTGTTACTCCGGCGCCGAGTTCTCCTGCAAGACCAAATCCCGCGATGAAACGCAAAATTTCGTATTGTGGGATCGTATGCACAAAGGAGTTTAAAGTATTTGCGATCGAATAAGTGATGATGGAACCGAATAAAACAATTAATCTTCCTTTCTTGTCTCCTAAAACACCCCAGAAGATTCCACCTGCGAGCATGCCGAACATTTGCCAGTAGTCGAGATGAAAGCCGATCTTTTCAAGAAGTGTATCATCTACACCAAGACTTCGAAGGCTCCCAATGCGCACCATGCCGAATAATAAAAGATCAAATACATCAACGAAATACCCTAATGCGGCAACAATCACGAGGAGTGTTACGCCTTTCTTTTGAATTTCATTCATTTGCAGTTGTTATGGTTTTGCAGTTTAGCGCAGTAATGAAAACAAAATACAAATTTATTTCAACTGTTGAATGATTTTCTGTTCCTCTTCTAATGATATCCCGGTTTGGGGCAACGGGTAATTTTTTAAAGCGTAAAACTGTACGGTATTTTTTAATGAGTTTTCAAGTTCCGAAAAATGAAAATGGAATTCTTTTAAAATCTTTGAATTATCTATTTGTAAAAGGTTGCCATGATATAATGGGAATGAAAGTTTTTCTTTTTCGATAGTTTCTTTTGTAATTGGAATATAAACAGGTTTTTTATTCAGCGCTTTTTCTATGCCCGCTAAAATTTTATGAAAAGGAATAACGGAATGCGTAGTGATGTTGTAAGTGTTGTTCTTTGTTTCATGTGTGATAAAATATTCTATGCTTTCTGCAATGTCATTCATAAAAGAAAGGTTCAAAAGAAAGTCCCCGGTTTCCGGCAGCAGGATCTCAGTGTTATTTTTTATCCTGTATATCCAGTAATACAAGCGATCTGTATGATCATATTGTCCATAAATAATGCCCGGGCGAAGTATAGTATAATTTATGGCATCTTCATATTGTTTAAAAAGATCTTCACAGGCTTTTTTTCTCTTGCCATAAGTATGCATCGTAGTGTCTGTCCTTTCGGTTTCGCTGCAGTTTACAGTTTGATCAGTTTCTTTGAAAGGTGTGCCGTTGAATTTATCGAAATCATACACAGAGGCAGTAGAAATGAAAATATATTTTTTTGTTTTTCCGGAAACAAGTTGTAAGAGGCGCGACAATGAATCCGGGTAGTATGCGCTGACGTCAACAATAGTATCCCAGTTTTCTTCTGCAATTTTTTCGATGTCATTTGTTTCCCTGTCGCCTGTAATTTTTCTTAGATTCGGAAAAAGATTCGTGTTTGTTTTATTCCTGTTAAAGAGACAAAGCTCTAATGATTTATTTTTTAAAAGTTGCTCAACAATATTTCTGCCGACAAAATTTGTTCCCCCGATAATTAAAACTTTCTTCATTTACTAAAGGTAGATAAATTGAGTAATAGAAATGAGATTAGAGATAAGAGATGTGAGATATTCCTATCAAGCGATGGGATCTCTTGTGATCGCCATTTTGATCACTTCGAAATAACTTTGTTTCAGCAATCCATATTTGTAGAAGCCTCTTTCAAGTAACATTTTGTGCATCTGCGGAGAATTATAAGATGGCATGTTTTGGAGGAAGTGATGCTCCAGGTGATAATTCACATGCAGCGGAGCGAATAATATTCTCTCGAAAAAATTCGCATAAGTTGTCCTGGTGTTTTTATAAGGGTCGTTTGTGTCTTCCACGATGCTGTGTTCTGCAATGGAGCGGACACGCAAGCTGAAATTGAATGTAGTTAAGTTCGCGCCAATCCACAACAGGTATAACAACGGATGACCTGTTGCATATAAAACAAGAAATAAAAAAAGATTAAAAAGAAATGGTCCGCGCAAATTATAATATGCATTGCGGAAAATTATTTTCCACGGTCGATCTTCCTTCGGAATTTTTTCTATAAAATTTCCAAGATTGTATTTTACAATTCCTGTGTGCATAGCAATTAATGCTGCATCTGCCTTGATGCCGCTCAAGCCAATAATGTCGCGTGTGAGCTTACGCATCATGCCTGCTAACTTTGCAGGATAACCTGTAACTAAATTGATATCCCGATCATCCGGAGTTCCTGTGGCAATATGATGTTGGAAGTGATAAGGACGATAT
>JAQBNI010000044.1 GCA_028288625.1 Bacteroidota bacterium
GTGCGGCAGGTACATGGAAGGACTTAACAGACTCGGTAAACCAAATGGCTGGTAACCTTACCGCGCAGGTACGGAACATCGCGGAAGTAACAAAGGCGGTGGCAAATGGCGACCTTTCAAAACCGATCACCGTGGATGTTAAAGGCGAGATCCTCGATCTGAAAAATACAATTAATACAATGGTGGAGCAGCTGAATTCATTTGCTTCGGAAGTAACACGGGTTGCGCGAGAGGTTGGAACGGAAGGAAAACTCGGCGGTCAATCGCAGGTAAAAGGTGTTGCAGGAACATGGAAAGACTTAACGGACTCAGTAAACCTCATGGCTTCTAACTTAACAGGACAAGTCCGTGGTATTGCGAAAGTTGTGACTTCTGTTGCAAAGGGAAACTTAAAGCAAAAATTATCCATTGATGCAAAAGGCGAAGTTGCACAACTCACAGATACCATCAACGAAATGATCGATACACTCGCCACCTTCTCCGATCAGGTAACCACAGTGGCGAGAGAGGTGGGTGCAGAAGGAAAACTTGGCGGACAAGCAAACGTTCCCGGCGCTTCCGGTACGTGGAAAAACCTCACGGAAAACGTAAACCAGTTGGCGGCAAATCTTACAACGCAGGTACGTGCGATCTCAGAAGTGGCTTCCGCAGTAACACAGGGAGACTTAACGCGAACGATCGGTGTGGAAGCAAAAGGTGAAGTGGAGGCATTAAAAGATACCATCAACCAGCTGATCTCCACCCTTAAAGCCACCACGCTGAGAAACCAGGAACAAGACTGGCTGAAATCCAACCTTGCGAAGTTTACGCAGATGTTACAGGGACAAAAAGAATTGAATTCAGTGACGAAAAAGATCCTCTCAGAACTTGCTCAAGTCGTAACGGCTCAGCACGGGTTGTTTTATATCTTACAGGAAGATGAAACCTTCATGGATTCAAAACTACAGCTCATTGCCTCCTATGCATACATTAAGAGAAAAAATTCTCCTACTCAATATGCAATGGGCGAAGGTTTGATCGGACAATGCGCGGTAGAAAAAGAAAGGATTTTACTAACGAATGTTCCAAAGGATTATATCCGTATAAATTCAGGGTTAGGCGACGCTAAACCATATAATGTCATCATTTTACCCGTATTATTTGAAGGAAGACTTAAAGCTGTTATTGAGCTTGCTTCCCTTGATATATTCAGTCAAACTCACTTAGACTTCCTCGAAGGATTAACAGAAAGTATCGGTATCGTTTTAAATACGATCGAATCGAACTCGAGAACGGAAGAACTCCTCGTTCAGTCGCAATCGCTCGCCGGAGAATTAAAAAGTCAGCAGCAGGTATTAAAAAACACGAACGAAGAATTGGAAGAAAAAGCGATCCTCCTCGCCAACCAGAAAGAAGAAGTGGAATTAAAGAACCAGGAAGTGGAAGTAGCAAGAAAGGCGCTCGAAGAAAAAGCCGACCAGTTAACGCTCACCTCGAAATACAAATCGGAATTCCTTGCGAATATGTCGCACGAGTTACGAACGCCGCTGAACAGTTTACAGATATTAGCCAACGAGCTGATCGCAAACCACGATGGAAATCTCACAGAAAAACAGATCCAGTTTGCAAAAACCATTAACTCCTGCGGTGATGACCTTATCCAGCTGATCAACGACATCCTCGATCTTTCTAAAATTGAATCGGGTTATATTTCAGTCGACTACTCACCTATCAGCTTCAACGAGATCACCAAATTTGTGGAATCTACTTTCAAACCGATTTCAGAAGCACGACATTTGAGATTCAATATTGAAATGGAAGAAGAGCTTCCGGAAATGATCGAAACAGATTCACAGCGGTTGAACCAGATATTAAAGAATCTATTATCCAATTCATTTAAGTTTACGGAAAAAGGTGAAGTTGGATTAAAGATCTATAAAGCCAACAACAACTGGAAAACAAAGAACGTCAGTCTTGAAGCGGCAGAAACCGTTATTGCATTTGAGATCTCTGACACAGGAATTGGTATTTCTAAAGAAAAACAAAACATCATTTTCGAAGCATTCCAGCAGGCAGAAGGTTCAACAAGCCGGAAATATGGGGGTACCGGGCTGGGCTTATCCATCAGCCGTGGTCTCTCAGATCTTTTAGGCGGAACGATAGAACTGGAGAGCGAAGCAAATATGGGCAGTAAGTTTACTCTATTCCTGCCGCTTAAGTTTATCCCGCATACGGAAAGCGAACATATGGAAACTGCAAATGCGGAAGAAAATCTGCAGGTGGTTAGAAGCGGGTTAAAATCCTCTCCTGCTTCCAGCTTTAACCGTCAGGATACAGATCTATATTTTGCAGATGAAATCGGTGATGACAGGACAGACATTAAGCCGGATGACAAATTGGTTTTAATTGCAGAAGATGATCCGACCTTTGCAAAAATATTGCTTGATAAGGCGCATGAAAACGGCGTAAAAGCAATCGTAACTCCGAAAGGAAATGATGTGATCGATTTTATTAATCACTTCCATCCGGATGCAATTACAATGGATATTAATATGCCGGATACAAGCGGATGGAAGGTACTCGATCGTCTCAAAACAGATTTCACCTACCGCCATATTCCCGTGTATATTATTTCCGGAAAAGATGAACGCAACAACGGCTTGAAACGCGGAGCAAGAAATTATATGGTGAAGCCTGTGAAGAATGAATTGCTGAAACATATGTTCCATGACATTCACGATTTCAAAAATAAGAAAATTAAAAAGCTACTTATTATTGATGACAATGAATTTGAACTCGCGTTAATGGTCGAGGGAATTCAGGGCAGCGATATTGAGATCACGACTGCGAAAACTGCTAAGGAAGCTATTGACCTGATCAGGAAAAAAGTATTTGATTGCATTATTCTCGATCTCGTATTGCCGGATGCAGACGGACTGGATATTATTAAGGAACTGGAAGCGGAAAACGCTGAACAGAAAACTGCACTGATCGTATATTCTGCAAAGGATGTAACTAAAAAAGAGATCACAAGATTGAACCGTTTTGCAAACCGCATCATTTTGAAGAATGCTTATTCACTCGATCACCTGATTGACCAGGCAGCATTATTCTTACACCGTGCGCATAAAGAGTTGCCGACAGAAATGCGTTCGAGGATAGAATCTTTTTATATGAAGGAAGATGTTCTCCATGGAAAGGAAGTGTTGATTGTAGATGATGATGTTAGAAATTTATTCGCATTAACAACTGTATTGGAACGTTATGGTTTGAATGTTGTGATTGCGGAAAGCGGGCAGGAAGCCATTGACATCCTTGAAAAAACAAAAAGCATCGATATTGTTTTAATGGATATCATGATGCCTGAAATGGATGGCTATGAAACGATGAAAAGGATCCGGAAAAATACGAAGAACAAGGACCTCACGATCATTGCCGTTACAGCGAAAGCCATGAAGGGTGACCGCCAAAAATGTATCGAATCCGGCGCTTCGGACTATATTACAAAACCGGTAAACGTTGACCAGCTGACATCGCTGATGAGCGTGTGGCTAAAAGTATAATGATGAATGTTAAATGTTGTATGTTGAATGATTTTTTCTATGGACTATCAACTATGGACCATGGACTTTTTTATATTTTTTGCAAACTGAATACAATGAAAAAATTGAAAAAACTGCGATGATCTCACAAACAAATCATCCCGTAAAAATATTATTGGTAGATGATAAAAAAGAAAATCTGCTTTCACTACAGGTTATTCTTTCAAATCATGAATATCAATTTATCGAGGCATCTTCAGGAAAAGAAGCTTTACGAATTCTTTTAAAAAGCCAGGATTTTGCTATTATATTAATGGATGTCCAGATGCCGATCATGGATGGATTTGAAACTGCCGAGCTGATCCGGCAAAGTGATAAGCTTAAAAATGTTCCCATTATTTTCTTAACAGCAAACATGAACAGTCCCGAATATATTTTCAGGGGTTACGAAGCAGGCGCAGTTGATTATATGATCAAGCCGCTCTCTCCAGAAATATTAAAAGCCAAGGTGAGTATTTTTGCAGAGCTGTATAAAAAAACGCATGAGTTGCTGGTTCAGGAAGAACATATGAAAACACTCAACAGCTTTATATTGGCAGCAAATAAAGAGCTGGAGCTTCAAAACGAAGAAAAAGAAAGACAAGCAACAGAATTGAGAATCGCAAATAAAGAACTGGAATCTTTTGCGTATGTATCCAGCCATGATCTGCAGGAACCGTTGCGTAAAATACAAACCTTTGCCACGATCGTCCTGGATAAAGAAAAACAAAATCTTTCCGAAAATGGAAAATATAATTTGCAGCGGATGCAGCAGGCGGCAGATAGGATGCAGCAGCTCATCCAGGGTTTACTGGCATTTTCACGAACCAACATAGATAAGCGAAAATTTGAATACACCGATCTGCATGAAGTTATCGAAGATGCTAAGATCGAATTAAAAGAAATTATCGATGAAAAAAATGCAGTGATAGAATCTAATGATCTTGGTTCTGCCCATATTATACCGTTTCAGTTTCGACAGCTGATTATTAACCTTTTCAGCAATTCACTTAAATTTGCAAACCCTGAAGTTCCGTCGCATATCATTGTAAAAAGCAAAAACATAAAAGGAAGTACAATTAAAAACGAGAAATTGTCTCCCGAGAAAGATTATTGCCAGATCACTTTTAAAGATAACGGAATTGGCTTTGAATCACATTTCAGCGAACGCATTTTTGAAGTGTTTCAAAAGCTGCACAGCAAGGATGAATACCCGGGAACCGGGATCGGTCTTGCAATTGTAAAGAAGATAGTGGATAATCATAATGGGATTATTGTTGCCACAGGTGAATTAAAAAAAGGAGCAACCTTCGATATATTTATTCCCTCTTAATCAGAATAAACAAATCGGGAAAGATTTTAGCACCAAAGTATAAAGAAAATTAGCAGGAAATGGCTAAATATCCAACGCATTATTTTTTTTAAAATTGATGAATATCAATCAATTTAGAGTGATTATTTCTTCTTAAAAACCATTTCCGACCGTTTAATAAAATAAGCGACCGTTTAATCATTCTTCTCTCCTTTTATTTCCTTTTTTACCATATTCCGTAATATAAGTAACGATGTTGGTACTGATAATAACGCGATGATACAGCGTAACAATTAAATCCGATGAAAATATTAATTGTCGATGACCATGCCATTGTTCGCAAGGGATTGATCACTTTATTGAACAAAGAATTTAAGGTCTCGGAGATCAGGGAGGTTGATAATGGAATCGACGCTATAAGCGAATCCCGTTCAAAAAAATGGGATCTGATTATAATGGATATTTCCATGCCCGGGAGGAATGGTGTTGAGGCTTTAAAACAAATGCGTGCTGATGGCGTGAAATCTCCCATCCTGATGCTAAGCATGCAGCCGGAAGACCAGTATGCCATTCGTACTCTAAAGGCTGGAGCTTCAGGATTTATCAGCAAGGAATGTCCGACGCAGGAATTGACGCTCGCCATACACACGATCCTCAAAGGAAAAAAATATATTTCACCCGCAATTTCCGAAAAGCTGGCCACTTCTTTTACGGAGATGAAACAGCTTGCACATGAAACCCTTTCTGATCGCGAAATGCAGGTACTCCAGCTTATTGCGTCAGGTAAAACTATTTCCGATATCAGTGTTGAATTATCTCTAAGCGTCAATACGATCAGTACTTACCGCGCACGCATACTTGAAAAATTATTACTTCATAATAACGCCGAATTAACCCGCTATGCATTAGATCACAAGCTTGTGTGATCACATTATCTCTTAATCTATTATTTCTATCGCGCATATAGCAATAAATAATTAGTTATTATATTATTGAAACCTTACATGTAAATGATATAAAAGATAATACGAATAGTGTAAATTCTAATTCGTGATTTCCATATAATTTTGTTTAACGGTTTTGGATAGAGATGGTGTAAATAATAATTGATATTTCAATCTGGCATATGGTTTGCATTAGACACTTATAATTTAAAAAAATTATATTGTATGGAAGAAAAAAACATTGAAACCAGCGAACTGAACAAGAACGTATTTGAAACTAGTGAAGTAAAGCAATTGCCGGAAATTGTTACTACTGGTGAAATCAATTCACAGAAACAGTACCTCATTAAATTTTCTAATCAAAGTGATATACTTAACTGGCAGCATGCACTGAATGAATTTGAAGTACAACTTGTAAATACCAACTGTGGCAGAATTACAGGTGATACTGTTGCGACACCACGGATATTACACAAATCATTTATTGCCGTTGATGAAACTTCTGCATTACAGCTGTTATTAAATTTAGGTAAGAAACACGATACCACCGGAAGGATAAAAATTGTAAGGGTTGATGGCGAAACACAAACCGTAATTTTTAATCGCTCTTCCAAAGTATACAAATGAATATTGATTTTGCGCAGAGATAGCCATTTGTGATCATTCATTATAGCAACAACATGTCAAAAAAATAAAAAAGCCCACAAAAGTGGGCTTTCTCTGTGGGCGCACACGGGTTCGAACCGCGAACCCCCTACTTGTAAGCATCAGTCCCTTTACTAATTAAGTAAACTGTTTACTCATCAATATTATGGCATTTTACTTAATTGCATTTATAACATTCAAACTTAATAATTCATGGATTATAATAAATAGCTATAATTTTTATACATTATTGTTTTTTATTATATTTAGGTTAAGAGAATTACTATCTCTGAAATATTATTATAAATGGAAAATAAAAGCAGCAATAATTCTACTTCTTCATTTTTCAAAACAGATGGAGGTAAAACCACATCCAATGCGATAGAAGTGCCTTCCATTTCTCTTCCGAAAGGTGGAGGAGCAATAAAATCAATCGACGAAAAATTTCAGATGAATCCTGTCAATGGCACTGCAGGTTTCAGTATCTCATTTCCATTTTCTAAATCAAGAAATGACTTTATGCCAGGCATGACGTTGGCCTATAATTCCGGAAGCGGCAATGGAATTTTTGGATTGGGATGGAGTGCGGAAACTCCTTCTATTTTCCGGAAGACAGAAAAAAAGTTACCGCAATACAATGACTTAGATGATTCAGATACATTTGTTTTTGCAGGAGCAGAAGACCTTGTTGCTGCCTTAATGAAAGATACTGATGGCGAATGGATAAAAGATGAAAGTACAGATGGATTAATTAAGCGATACAGGCCAAGGATAGAAAGCAGTTTTGCCCGCATTGAAAAGATCACTGAAACAACCGGCAATGTTTATTGGAAAGTAACTTCTAAGGATAATATTATTTCTGTTTTTGGTAAAAGTAAATCAGCACAGGTGTATGATTTGGATGATCCATCTAAGGTTTTCAAATGGATGTTGGAATTCAGCTGTGATGATAAAGGAAACTGTATTCAATATGAGTATAAGAAAGAGGATAAGACTAATATTTCGGATAATCTTTTTGAATCCAATCGTATCAATGATTTTTCAAGATTTACCAATACTTATTTAAAGAGCATAAAATATTGCAATAAAACTCATTTTAACAGGAATGCCATAGATTTTAATACATTAGAAAACATTCCGGAAGCAGATTATTTTTTGGAACTTGTTTTGGATTATGGAGAACATGATATAAGGAACCCTCAGCCGGATGATGATAAGGGTTGGTTATGCAGGCCGGATGCATTTTCGGAATACCGTGCCGGTTTTGAGATTCGTACCTATCGCTTGTGCAGCCGCTTGCTGATGTTTCATCATTTTACAGAGTTAAGTGTACAGCCATATCTTGTCTGCTCAACGAACTTTGAATATAATTCAGGTTCGGCATTTACATTTCTCAAATCTATTCAGCAAAAAAGCTATGAGAAAAAAGTAGACACAGATGTATATGCAGAGAGAGCATTGCCACCTGTTGAGTTTTCCTATGAAGCCTTAGGCTGGGATACAGATGTAAAATCATTGACAGCGGAAAACTTGGGGAACCTGCCTGTTGGCATAGATGATAAATTATACCAATGGGTCGATTTATACGGCGAAGGTATTTCTGGCATTCTTACAGAACAGGCAGATGCATTGTATTATAAGAATAATAATGGCAACGGCGATTTAGGACCACAAAAATTGGTTTCTCTGAAACCATCATTTAGAGGTTTAAACACAGGTGCAGTACACCTTCAGGATGTTGAAGCGAACGGACAAAAGTTCTTAGTAAGTGATGACCTGAATGGGTATTTTGAATTCAGTACAGAAGATGAATGGCTTCCTTTCCGGAATTTTAACAAGATACCAAACGTTGATGTACGAGATTCTAATGTAAAATTTCTCGATCTTAATGGTGATGGAAAAGCAGACATTCTTATTTCAGAGGAAAATGTTTTTGTCTGGTATGCGTCAAAAGGTAAGGAAGGGTTTGAAAATTCAAAAACGGTCTTTAAAACATTTGACGAAGAAAAGGGTCCTGATATTGTGTTTGCAGATAGCACACAATCTATTGTGCTTGCCGATATGAGCGGTGACGGTTTAATGGATATTGTTCGAATTCGCAACCGTAATATTGCTTATTGGCCAAATCTTGGATACGGAAAATTTGGTGCGAAAGTAAATATGGGCAATGCACCTTTATTTGATACTACAGATCAGTTTAATGCAAATTACATAAAACTTGCCGACCTGGATGGATCCGGTATACCGGATATTGTTTACCTCGGAAATAATTCATTTAAGATTTACTTCAATCAAAGTGGGAATAGTTGGAGTGAGGAAAATAATATAAGAGGTGTAAATCCATTGCCGTTTCCCAAGATAGATAATCATGCAAATATAAATATTGTGGATTTGCTCGGAAACGGTACAGGCTGTATTATTTGGTCATCGCCGTTGCCTGTTCATGCACAAGATCCACTTAGATACATTGATCTGATGGGTGGGAAAAAACCACATGTAATGACTTCCTATAAGAACAATATGGGTAAAGAAGTTTTCATAGAATATAAATCCTCAACACAATATTATTTAGAAGATAAAAAGGCAGGAACGCCATGGATTACCAAATTGCCTTTTCCTGTACAGTGTGTTAGCAAGACTATACAAAAAGATAAATGGCGCAAGACGCAATTCTCAAATCAATTCTTTTATCATCATGGATATTATGATTATACAGAACGTGAGTTTAGAGGATTTGGATGTGTGGAACAAATAGATACGGAAACATTCGGTGAGTTTGCAAATGAAAATAATAACAGTCCTTATATCACGCAGGATAAATTATTATATCAGCCACCGGTAATGACAAGATCATGGTTTCATACAGGCGCATTCATAGATAAGGAAAAAATACTTTCACAGTTTGAACAGGAATATTTTAAACATCCTTCAGGGCTTTTCATAGAAAATAAATTACCTGAACCGGATATCGACGGGTTAGGGTTAACGCTTTTAGAATATAAAGAAGCATTACGTTCCTGCAAGAGTATGCCGTTACGTCAGGAAATTTATGTGTTGGATGTAGATGAATTAGATAAAGGAAATTTTAAAGCTGTTAAGCTATTTTCCGCAGCTTATCAGAATTGCCATATAAAATTACTGCAACCACAGAAAGATAATTTGCATGCAGTCTTTCTCACAACAGAAAGCGAAGCTATTACCTATAATTATGAATTGGATTTAACAAACTCCGCAGAAAAGCCCGATCCACGCATTTTGCATACGCTTAACTTAAAGTCAGATGAATATGGCAATGTCCTTAAATCGATATCGATTGTTTATTCGCGAATAGGCAAACACACAGATAATACATTACCGCCTGGTGCAGAAGAATTAATTGCAGGTGTTCAGCAGAAAAGACATATCAGTTATATGGAAACTAAATTTACAAATGATATAATAAACGAAACCGATTACCGGCTTCGCCTTCCTTGTGAAGTGCAAACATCTGAATTAACAGGAATACCTCCTGTCCGGGGTTTTTATTTTTCACTTAAAGAGCTGGTGGAAACAACAGAAAATAAAATACAAGAAATTGCATATCATAGATTACCGGATAAAACACTGCTGCAAAAACGCACGATAGAATGTGTAAGGATAATATACTTCAATGATGATGCCTTAATAAACGCTTTGCCATTTGGTGAAATAAAGGCATTGGCATTACCGTATGAAACATATAAGTTGGCATTAACAAAAGAACTGCTTAATGAAATTCTAGGTGAAAAATTAATGGAATTGCAGGAAGATAGTGAAAGTAGTGGTGCAATGCTTAGTCGCGTCTTAACCAAAAGCGGTTACCATTTCGAAAATAATCAATGGTGGATACGTTCAGGAATTGCAGGCTTTTCAAACAATGCCGCAGAACATTTTTATCTGCCTGAAAAATATACAGATCCTTTCGATAATGTTGCTACACTGCAATTTGATGAGCACGATCTCTACGTAAGATCAAGTGAGGATGCATTGGGTAATCACACGGAAGTAACGAAGTTTGATTTCAGGGTATTGGCGCCGCAGGAAATGAAGGATATAAATGATAACCTCACAGAGGTTAAATTTGATATCCTTGGTATGCCGGCTGCCATGGCACTAAAGGGAAAAGGAATGGAAGGAGATGATGTATTGAATGTCATGATAGAAACGGATGCTGGAGTAATTTCTTTTTTTACAAATGATGTTTATCATGAACAAAAAGCCAAGATGTTTCTTGGCAATGCAACGGCACGCTATGTATATTCTCTGGGAGAACAAACAGCAGCAGATGGAACAATTACATATGAAAAACATCCTGCCTGTGCTGTAGCAATAGCAAGGGAAAAACATGTTGCACAATTGACATCCGGTGAAACAAGCCCGGTTCAGGTGTCTTTCCAATATTCCGATGGCTCGGGAACAGTAATCGCATCCAAAGAGCAGGCAGAGCCGGATAATAATAGTAATGAAATAAGATGGATTACCAACGGAAAAACTATCTTAAATAATAAAGGCAAGCCGGTTAAACAATATGAGCCTTATTTTACTACGAACCACAACTATGAAGAGCCTGTAGAAATAGGAGTAACATCAGTTATCTATTATGATGCAGCAGGTCGTGTGATACGTAGTGAAATGCCGGATGGCACTTATAGTCGTGTAGAATTCACTCC
Organism: Bacteroidota bacterium; assembly: GCA_028288625.1. Lineage (GTDB taxonomy): Bacteria > Bacteroidota > Bacteroidia > Chitinophagales > JADIYW01 > JADJSS01. Next base: position 11,150 of record JAQBNI010000044.1, read on the forward strand.
TTGGTATAGTAAAGTTTTCGATCAAAATGATACGGTATCGGAAAGCGGCAACGAATGGTATGGCAATAACAATTCCGATTCGGCAGAACGGGCAAAAAAAAACGCCGCTTCACAAACGGTAGTACATGCTGATACACCGACACAAACTTTTTTTGATGCATTGGGCCGGGATGTCATTACAGTGACGCATAATAAATGGGTAACGAAAGATGAATCCGGAATAGCGATTCCTCACGATGAAAAATACTTTACTTACACTAAACTGGATGCAGAAGGAAAACCGCTTTGGATACAAGATCCGCGCGGCAATAAGGTAATGCAATATATTGTTCCCCCTTTGCCTGCCGGTGTTTCGGAAGAGGATGAAACACAAAATTATTTTCCTGCCTATGATATCGCGGGCAACCTGCTGTTTCAGCACAGTATGGATAATGGCAATAAATGGATGATGACGGATGCTGCAGGCAAGCCTTATTACAGTTGGGATGAGAATGAACGGCAGGATGAAGAAAATAGATTTTTGCTGGAAAAAATAATGTACACTTTAGAGTATGATGGTCTGCATCGCCCAACAAATAGTTGGCTTAGCATTAATAGAGAATCGGGTCAGTTAATAGAGCAGGTTGTGTATGGCGAAAACAAAACAGAAGAAGAAAGAAGTGACAAACAGCTAAACCTGCGCGGACAGATATATCAGCATTTTGATGCAGCAGGAATAATAACCAATAAGCATTTTGATTTTAAAGGGAATTTACTCAGTACCAAAAAACAAATAGCCGCTGATTATAAATCGCCTTTCATAGATTGGCAGCAAGGATTTGCAACAAACAATACCGAACCTGAAACATTCCTGCAACAAACAGAGTATGATGCGCTCAACCGTATGACAAGGTTGTATAACTGGTATAAAATAAAGGAAGATGGAAGCTCAGAGGTTGCAGTGTACGAACCAAAGTATAACAGGCGCGGCATACTCGAATCTGAAGAGCTTATAGTAAAAGCGAATAAAACAGCTGAAGTCTATTCAAATGGAACACGAACGACTGCGGTCAGTAATATCAGCTATGATGCCAAAGGGCAATTACAAAGCATCAGCTATGCCAATGGAACAAAAACGCAATATTATTATGATGATAAAACATTCCGATTAATGCAATTACGAACTACCAGGAAAAATGTTGATCCGATATTTCCGCATGCTTCCGGATTAAAAGACCCGCGAATACTACAAAATCTTTTTTATACCTATGATGCTGTTGGTAATATCACAGAAATCTATGATGATGCTTATGAACCTGCATTTTTCAACAACCAGGAAATAGAACCACGCAGTGCTTATGTCTATGATGCATTATACCGTTTGATATTGGCAACAGGAAGAGAAAATAATACTTTTGATACTGCGCCGCAGCAAAGTGAAAATGCTGCTGCTGCCTGGGAAAGTATGCCACAAACCGACAGCAGTGCCTTACGCAATTACACACAATTCTATACGTATGATCCTGTAGGAAATATACTGCAATTGAAGCATATTGCAGGGCGCGGCAATCAAACTCATCGCTGGACGCGTACTTATAAATATGCTGAAGATAGCAACCGTTTGTTAAGCACTGAGACAGGCGGCACTACTATAAATTATAATTACGATACGCATGGTTCTATACGCAATCTTGCAAATGTAGGAGATGAAGCTTTTATGCAATGGGATTACCGCGACATGATTCAATCATTAGATTGCATAGGCGGCGGCAAGGTATATTATCAGTATGACAATGGCAAGCAGCGTAGCCGAAAAGTGATAGAAAAAACCGGTAGTATAAAAGAAGAGCGATGGTACTTAGGTGGTATGGAATGGTACAGGAAAACAATAGGGAACGAAGTTGTGGAAGAAATTGAAACTCATCATTTATTTGTGGGAGAGCAAAGAATATTGATAGTGGAAGATGTAATAAAAACTAACAACACATTGTTAAGCGCCGGTGTTTTATACCGTTACCAGTATAACAATCATTTAGGTTCCGTAGGACTCGAAGCCGATGAAACAGGCAATATTATTTCTTACGAAGAATACCATCCGTATGGTACACCCGCTTACACCGCTAAAAATAAAAATATAAGCAGTACCGCCAAACGCTACCGCTACACAGCCATGGAGCGCGATGAAGAAAGTGGTTTGAATTACCATACTGCAAGGTATTATGCACCCTGGTTAGGTAGGTGGTGTAGTAGTGATCCTATTGGGATTGAGGGTGGAATCAATTTTTATCAATATGTAAATAGTACTCCAATAAATAATATTGATCCAAGTGGTACTATCGTTCCAATATTAGTTTTAGGTGTAATAGCTTTGGTGGCAATTCTTGCTAATCCGGCTCCAGTAGCTTCCCATGCCCGAGCATTAACAAGAGAAGAAAGCCAAAGTCAAAGGGATAGAACAAATCAAGCATGGGCAAATACTGCGTTTGATGCTGGTGCAATGGCATTAGGCGGTAGACTTCCTGTTCGAACCACTTTGTCAGGAAGAATGTTACAAGGTGCCGCATTTGGTGGTTCTGCCATGGTTGTGAGAAGGGGCGTTCATGATGTTATACAAGGAGAAACAAGTCCGCTTTCCGAATATGCAACAGATTTTACTTTAGGTTCTGCATTTGGAGCAGGAGGTGAATTATTGGCTGCAGGTGTTGGTGCTGGTGCAAGAAGATTGAGTCCGGCATTAAGATTAGAAAGAGCTCGAGCATGGGTTACATCTACTCAGGCAAGAGTAAATAGATTAACAGAACGGTTGTCATCATTAACAGGAGCAGCGAGTGTTCGTTTAAGTTCTTTGTTGACTCGAGCACAAGAACAATTAAGAAGAGCAACTAATTGGCTTTCAAGAACGCAATCATCTAGGAGAGGCTTGAGTCTAGAAGAACGACGTGCATTGCAAGATATTGCTAACAAATTTAAGACAGAAATAGATGTTGTTGGAAGTCGAGCGGCAGATACAGGAAGAAATGTTGGAAGCAACCTTCCAGTTGGGAAGGGACAAGGTACTAAAAGCGATATTGATGTAAGGATTAATTCTCAATTAGATATAAATACAGGTGGTAGGTTATCGGAAGCTTTAAAAAATATTAAGCCTGAAGGACTAGTAGACGTAAGATCAAGAATTGGAGTTAGTCGTTCTCCAACCATAATAATTAAACCAAAAAATAACATATGAATTATGTACAAAATTACAACTCAATTACTACTAAATAACACAAGTATAGTGTAGTGGTAAGCAATTTAAAAAGCATTTAACAATTACCCATTAAAATACAAAACCAAAAACTATGATATACAAAATTAAACCGACACTATCGCTGAAAGATAAAGGCGCAGCGGTAAGCAATTTAAAGGAAGCATTAAAGAAAATCCTGACACAATTTCCAAACCAAATGGGAATGAATGATAGCGATCCGAATGCTGTAAGTTTTATGTCGGAAATTTCAAAACCGGAATTCTCACCAGCAACTGAAAAGATAGTAAGAATATTTCAGTCAAAAATGATGAATACTGCAGAAAGCGGCAAGGTGGATGAAGTTACAGCTGATGCAATTAATAAACTGTTGAAACTCGATAAAGACATGCCTGAACTGCCTGTATATACGGTTAGTGGTACAGTCACATCTTATGAAAACTTTCCGGTGGTTGGAAAATCAGTAAAAGCTTTTGATAAAGATCTTCGTAAAGAAGAATCCTTAGGTAGTTACATAACGGACAAAAATGGATTTTATACTATTAGCTACACACCGGATTCATTTGCACGTGCAGAAAAAGAAAATGCCGATTTGTTTATTCGAATTTCCGATATAGATATTGGCAATATCTTCACCTCTAACAATAATAACAAAACAGTAAAGCAATATTATGAAAGTCCCGTACTTTTTAATGCAACATCAAAGGCGGTAATAAATGCTGTGTTGGATAAGGAGGTATATCGCAGTGATTCGGAATTTACGCGATACGAGAAAAGCTTAGCACCTCTTTTAGATGGTCAGGGAGTGAAAATAAAAGATTTGACCGAAGAAGATATTCAGTTCCTAACCAATGAAACAGGGATAATAGTGGAACATCTCTCCCTACTGGTAAAAGTACACACTTTTGGTAATGATGAAAACCGCATGCCCGAAATCTTTTATGGATTACTGCGTCAAAACCTGCCCAATGCCCTTAAAGAGTTACTATCGGTAAAACAGCAAAAGCTTCGTGAAGCGCTTATGAAATCAATAGACCAGAATATTATAAGCGCTGATTTGATAAAACAGGTGGATATAATGCTTGTCAAATTATTGGAAGATGCCGGAAAACTATTAACAGAGCTTACAAAAGATACAAGCTATACAGGAATCGGTGCCATAATAGCAAGGGCGCAAATAAGCGATATATTGAAGCAAAAGTCTATCTCACTCTTCCTGCTGCATAATGACGAAGAATTTGATAAAGCAATAACAGCCGATCCCGAACTCAGTCAGCCAAAAGTGCAGGATGAAATTAAATTTGTTTTTGCTGCAAAAAAGATTACGGCAGATGATTTAGATTTATTATCACTCTTAAGCAACACTAAATCTAAGTTGGGATTGGTAAAAGAAAAGGATATTGCACGGTTAGGAAAAAATGATTGGATTGGATTAATAAAAATTTCCGGTATACCTCCTGAAATTATCGGGAATAATGAAGAGGAACGGGCGGCGAAATACGCCGGGACATTATACAAAAAGGCAGAAAAAATATATCCTACGCAGGTATTACAAACGCGTTTGCAAACAGCCAATGATAAAGAACACCCTTTTGGTGCGTCAAAAGATGATATTCTGTTATTCCTGAATAATAATCCGGATTATGATATCCGTTCAACTTCAGTTAGTGAATTGACAAAGGAAAATTCCGGCTTAAGCTTCAGCAATATTACGGATAAAGGATTGCTCATAAACAACCTGAAAGGAATTAACCGGTTACAGAAAATTACAATTTCACAAAATGCAATGTTCCATCTATATAGTGATGGAATAACGTCAGCATTCCATGTAGCTCAAATACCTAGAGTTGATTTTATGCAAATTTATACTCCACAATTCGGGGATGACGCCAGCACTGCAGAAGTATATGCAAATGCTGTATTAATTAACATAAATGCTTCACTGCTAGGTCTCCAATTTACGCCAACCTTATATACCCAGCTTTATGGAATGTATGGAGATGGGGATGCACACCCGGCTTCAGAAACTTCCTCTTCTACATGGCAAAATATTTTTGGCACACTCAATAGCTGTGATTGCGAACACTGTATGTCGGTGTATAGTCCTGCCGCTTATTTTACCGACCTGTTGAATTTTCTACAAAAAAAAGCACCGACAGCGTTTGCTACGCTAATGGAAAGGAGACCTGATCTTAAATATATTCTTTTGAATTGTGCGAATACAAATACTCCAATGCCTTATATAGATTTGGTAAATGAGATATTAAGTAGTGTAACAACATCAACATTAAATACGGCTAATTATCAAACAACATGGACCGCAGAAGAACTAAGTGCTAATCCCGAAAATTTTAACCCGGCAAATATTAAAAATTTAAGGGACAAAAATTATCCGTTCTCTCTTCCTTATAATGATATATTAGAATCAACACGTATTTACTTTAAACATTTAGGAGTTGAGTTGCATGAATTAATGGAGGTCTTTATTGACGGAGATTGGATTGATAATCTAGACATAGCAACTGAGCATTTAGGCTTGTCACCACTAAACGCTTTTCAGATATGCAGGACTGGCACCTGGAACCTTAATCCTTATTTCGGATTCAATGAAGAGATAGATTTGGTAGCAACCCTTAAACATGTAGATATTTTTCTGCAAAAAGTCTCATTAAGCTATATAGAATTATTGCAATTACTGAACTGCTCATTTGTTAATCCCTTAGTTCAAATAAAAATCAAAGCTATTGATAACGAAGGGTTGCTTCTTTGCAATCCGGCAGGTATGGAACTTGATGGTCTGGACAATGAAGCCTTAAAAAGAATTTACAAATTTATTAGTTTAAGTAAAAAAACGGGCTGGTCATTTTACGAGCTAGACCAATGCCTGTCTTCTATTCAGGTAATAGACATTAGCAGGGATGTGATCAAAAAACTTTCCTGTATAAAAAGACTGCAGGATAAATTTAAAATTCCATTAGTTGAATTATTGATGCTTTGGGGATACGTTGATAGTAATACCTCTAATCTTACTTTTGATTCTCACATTTATATAGATTATAATGTTGATGGGCAACCGCCTGTACAAAGGCTCTTTGAAAAACTGTTTTTGAATAAAGCAGTGATTGAAACACCTGATGCCGTTTTCGGGCCTCCATCGTCTTCTGATAATAAGTTTTTAATTACTCCTGCATCTGGCTCTACACTGGAAACTTATAAAAATATAATTATCGCAGCCTTGCAGATTTCCGAACCTGACCTCATGCTATTATTAAGCAGGCAAGGAAGCATGACTGATTTTGTAATTGAACTTAGCGACTTAAATTTTAGCTTGCAAAACCTTGTTATTTTGTATCGTTACGCATTATTAAGCAGGATATTAAATATAAGCATTAGTGAATTGCTGCAAATTAAAAGGATCACTAATTGGTCCTATTCACCAATAGATATATGGAAATTTACAGAAACGGTTGAATTCATAAAGAATTCGAAATTCAACATCGAAGAACTACGATACTTATTGAATTCAGATATCAATTCATTACAAACACAGATTATACCTTTAGATGGAGAAATAATTATCGGACTGGATGAACTGGGCAAAGGATTAAAGAAAATAATGACATTGGATTTTACTTCACTCATTGACTCTTTAAAATTTAATAGGGAAGAAATATTACCGCGAATTACAGATAAAGCGGTATTTAAGCAGGTACAAGAACTAATAATAGACAACAGGATGTTTCCCGAATTGCTTTTAATGGCCAGGGAACAGTTACTTTCACGAACAACAACGGGAATTGTATTAGACCTCGTAGAAGATGCAACCGATATTAAGACCCTCGATAATTTCTTAACGGCTGTAATAGGATATATTGTAGCGCAATTTTCATTATTTAACGACAAACCCAAATCATGGTTGATTGAGCAATTAAAAGATAAATTTCATGTAGACAGAGATAGTATGAATTTACTGGTTAATACAAATGCAGTTACCATAATACCTGTGTTTTTTAAACTTTTGATATATGAATCAGGATACACAGCAGAAATAACAAATGCTTATAAGCTGCTTAATAAGGAATATTATTTCATAAATAAGCTGAAATTGAAAGCGGATGAATTGAAATACATCAACAAGATTCCATCCTCCTTAAATGCAACGAATTTACTTAAGTTGGATAATGTGCCGTTCAACAACGAAAGATTTACAGAATTTACAAACCTGATAAAACTTGTTCAACTTCGCGATGCACTTCCAAATAACGAAGTATCCTTGTTTGATCTTTTAGAAATAACAAATCAAACGAATGCCGTTTCCGTGAAGAGTGAATTTATACTTTCCTTAAAACAAATAACGGGTTGGAATGAAACTGATTTAAATAATTTAACATCAGATTGGACAAGTACCGTTTTACCTGTGGAGTATAAAAATGGGTTGGCTATGGAAAAGTTAAAGCGCCAGTTCGATTTCTTGCATAAGACCGGATCAACTGTAAGTTTTTGTCTTCAATATATTGATCCTAAAAGTATGGATACTGATATTCCCGGAGCGGATGATCCGGCAGTAGCAGAAGAAGCAGCAATTGCTAAGGTAACAGCACTAAAAAACTTTGTAAAATCAAAATATGATAATAAACAATGGCTAAAGATTGCAAAACCCTTAAGCGATAAACTGCGTATTAAAAGAAGGGATGCATTAATCAGCAACCTCATTTATAATCCTCCGGTTGCAATGGAACAACGTTGGATAAACATAGACGAGCTCTATGAGTATTTATTGATAGATGTACAGATGGATGCCTGTATGCTTACATCCCGTATTAAGCAAGCCATCAGCTCTGTGCAACTGTTTATCGACAGGGTCCTGATGGGATTGGAAGAAGGCACAATATTCAACACGCCACTAGATGCGGAAAGCTTTGCAGACCAATGGAAAAAATGGCGAAAGGTATACCGTATATGGGAAGCCAACAGGAAGATATTTTTATATCCTGAAAACTGGATAGAACCAACACTGCGCGATAATAAGACGCCATTCTTTAAAGAACTGGAAAATCAATTATTGCAAAATGAAATAACAAATGAAACGGTAGAAGATGCGTTGCATGTCTATCTTGAAAAATTAGATAACATTTCACGACTTGAAATTGTAGGAATGCACCATCAATATGAAGATTCTATTGGAATAGTTGAGCCAGGTATCAACATACTACATGTTTTTGGAAGAACATATTCGGAACCACATATCTATTATTATTGTACATTAGAAAATAATGAATGGACATCATGGGAAAAAGTGGATGTAGATATTCAAGGTGATCATTTAATCCCTGTAGTATTAAATAGAAGGGTACACTTATTTTGGCCATTATTTACAGAAAAAGCCGATGAACCATCTGATAATGATCTAAAACCACCAACAATAAATCCGCATGATTCGGATGATAATAAATATACAACTGCATCTAAACCAAAAAAATACTATGAAGTAAAATTAGCCTGGAGTGAATATAAGGGCAAAAAATGGATCGCAAAAAAAGTTAGTAAAGATCCTATTAGATTAGGATACGATGACAATCTTAAAAACTTTCAATTTTTACCTGATGTTATTCCAGTTACGCCCAATTCCGCCTTAAATAAAATATGTATCTATTGTGCCAGTGTTGATCATTTTGAATTATGCAGTAATCAATCGGATATACAAAAAGCACCTGGATATGATAAACTAATTACTAATTCGCCTTATGTGACTGATGGCGAACTCTTTAAATCAACGTCTGGTTCCGATTTCCATCTTTTTAAAGACATCGGCCCAGATGTAGTATTATTATCCAATTTCTATAAATCGTTTAAAGTTCTTTTTTCTTTTCAATCTCTTCGTGAAGCGGTAGACTTTTACTACCCGGGTCTTGATATGCCACTTTTTTTCATGGATAACCATAGAACATTTTATTCTTACAGTAAGCCATACAAATATATATTCGAAGTTTTTTACCATCCATTCGTTTTTAAATTTTTAAAAGAAATTAATAAAAAAGGAATTAAAGAATTGTTTACGCGCAAGATGCAGGAATTACCCATTAATAATTCAGGAGCTGCTGGTGATAATTTTAATTTTAATTTAACATATAATCCCAATCCGGATAAAGTAAATATAGATATTGTACCGGTTGATAAAGTAGATTTTGATTATACCGGGTCATATTCAATTTACAATTGGGAATTGTTTTTTCATATTCCATTGCTTATTGCTACACAATTAAGCAAGAACCAAAAGTTTGAAGAAGCACGCAAATGGTTTCACTTTATTTTTGATCCAACCTTACCTTCTTCCGGAAGTGAAGGAGTGGAACGGTTCTGGATAACAAAACCATTTTACGAATTGGTAAGAAATAATCAAGTACAAACGATAGAGGAATTATTATCAACGACAAGCGATGACATTTATGATCAAATCGAAAATTGGGAGAAAAATCCTTTTCAGCCACACGTCATAGCACGCTTACGCCCCGAAGCATACATGAAAAATGTTATGATGAAATATATTGACAACCTGATTGCCTGGGGCGATCAGCTTTATATGCAGGACACTATTGAAACCATCAATGAAGCAACCCAATTGTATGTAATGGCAGCAAAGTTACTAGGCAAACAACCTGAAAAAATTGTTTCTACTATAAATAGAGAAGAGAAAGATTTTGAAGCGTTGAATGCGCCAGGCAGGTTAGACGATTTTTCAAACGCAGTTATTAATATAGAAAATTATGTAGCTGACTTTACAACACAATCGCCCGGAGTGAATAGTGATGAGCACACTATTAAGCCATTTTATTTTTGTTTTATACCCAATGAAAAACTATTGAAATATTGGGAAACAATTGCTGAGCGTTTATTCAGGATCCGCCATTGTATGAACATTAGTGGAGTAGTACGCAGTCTTCCACTCTTTGAACCGCCAATTGATCCTGCATTGTTAGTAAGAGCTACCGCAGCAGGTATGGATATAAGTAACGGCTTAGATATAGATATTACATTGCCTAATTATCGGTTTAATGTAATGATACAAAAGGCAAATGAAGTGTGTAACGATGTTAAATCGCTCGGCATGGCCTTGTTAAGCGCTATTGAAAAACGGGATGCAGAAAAACTTGCTTTGATTCGCTCCGGACAGGAATTAAAAATGTTGGATTTGGTTAAAGCTATAAAAGATAAACAGGTACAAGAAGCCGGTGAAAATTTGAATGCCATACTTAAATCTAAAGAAACGGTTGAAGAGAGAAAGAACTATTATGCCGGATTGGTAAATAGTGGATGGAATAGTAATGAAAAGGCTGCCTTTGCTTTGTCTACTGCTTCAACTACACTGGATGCCATTATTGCTACAGGTCATATACATGCAGGTGCATTAGCATTAATTCCCGAAATTATATTAGGAGTATCAGGTTTTGGAGGTACACCACATTCTACTTTAAAGACGCCGCCTTTTTATGAAGCCGTAAAGCAGAGTATGGATGGGCTTGCACAAATTGGACACAGCTTGGATAAATCAGCTTCTTTAGCAACAAATGTGGCTAATTACCAGAGAAGAAGCGATGAATGGAATTTTCAGCTAAGTATTGCTGACAAGGAATTACAACAAATGGATAAGCAGATCTTAGTAGCAGAGATACGGTTAGCCATAGCTGAGAAGGATATGAGCAATCATTTAAAACAAATAGAGAATTCTAAAGAAATAGATGATTACATGCGCAGTAAATTTTCTAACCAGGAATTATACGATTGGATG
>JAQBNI010000075.1 GCA_028288625.1 Bacteroidota bacterium
AATCATGATAAGTAGTGTCTTTTTCATAGTCCGTTGGTTTGTGCTATAAATTTCCAACAAAGACATTAACAGGGTCAATCTAATGAGCATGTGGTCACTAGCACTTATTAAACGGTAAAAAAAATGATAAAAGTCAGGTTTTGAGGCTTGTTTAAGCTATGCGTACTCTTTGCAGGCTCTTTTCTCTTTTGTGGCGGGCAATGGCTAGCTCAATCAGTTTTTCGATCAAATCGGAATATTTCAGCCCGGAGCTTTCCCATAATTTCGGGTACATAGAAATAGAAGTAAAGCCGGGTAATGTATTCGGCTCATTAACGATCACGTCATCATTTTCCGTTAAAAAAACATCGAGTCGTGATAATCCTTCGAGTCCTAAACTTTGATAGGCGAGGCGTGCGGTTTCGCGGATCTTTTTTAATTGTGCCTCTGAAATATTTTTTGCGGGAATCGTGATCTTCGCGTTATCATTTTTGTATTTATTTTCAAAATCGTAAAACCCTTTCTCCATCACGATTTCACCGACACCGCTGGTTTCTATATTTTCATTTCCCATAACGGCGCACTCCAGCTCTCTTCCTGTAATGGCTTCTTCTACTAAAATTTTCGTATCAAATTTAAAAGCTTCACGAACCGACTCATGAAATTCTTTTTCATTTTCAGCCTTGCTTACACCAACGCTTGAGCCCATATTACACGGTTTTATGAACAGCAGCTTTCCCAGCCTTGAAATAGTATCCGCATAAGATATATTATCTGCTTCATGCTTATAAAATACCAAGCCCTTCGCATGACCAATACCCGCATCGCGCAGGATACGTTTCGTAAAATCTTTATCCATGGCAACTGCAGAGCCCAGCACACCGGGACCAACAAATGGAATATCCAGCTGAAGAAAAATTCCCTGTAAGGTTCCGTCTTCGCCGTTCGGTCCGTGCGTTATAGGAAAGACAGCTTCGAGTTCATCCAGATATTCACCGGTATCTATACGCATCAGCTTATTTTTTTCGTTGCCAAAAACAACAGCCAATTGTGGTGCGTTTTTTCCGATCACACATTTCTCATCCTTCAGGTTTTCTTCATTTTCTAAAAACCATTTTCCGTCCTGCGCAATGCCGATCAGTGTCACTTCATATTTGTTTGCATCAATAGCATTATAAATATTTCTTGCGGAAATAATAGAAACTTCGTGTTCAGGCGATTTTCCTCCGAACACTAACCCGATCTTTTGTTTTGACATTGTAAAATTTGTTGCGGTAAATATAATGATTAGGAATATTAACTTCTGCTATGGAGTATTGGTCAAGTTACCCACAAAACAGGATAAGATTTTCATTCAAAAAATCAAATCCTTCCAACATATTTAGATATATTTGACGTTCAAGATTAAAGCTTTTTGAATGGGCAAACTTCCATTAACCATACTATATATTATTGGGTCCGGGATCGCGTTATTACTGTTTACTTTTTTATGTTTGAACTGGTATACTGAGCACGGTGATTTTGTTTCAGTGCCTAATGTGATCGGGAAATCCATGTATGATGCTAAAAAGGAGTTGGGTGATTTTGATCTTGACTACCTCGTAGCGGATTCTACCTACGATGAATCAAAACCGCCGTTGTCTGTTTTGGATCAGCAGCCGAGAAAAGGTGCGAAAGTGAAAGAAGGCAGGAAGATATACATCACCTTAAACTCCTCCCAACCGCCAAGCGTCAAAATTCCGAATATTATTGATAATTCACGGCGCCAGGCGGAACTGATCTTAACGAGTTGGGGGTTAAAAGTGGGTAACCTCATCTATATTCCCGATATGGCAAAGGATGCAGTACTCAATATCCAGGTAATGGGGAAAATAGTAAAACCCGGCTTGGTGGTTCCAAAAGGAACTATAATAGATCTTGTTTTGGGAGATGGTTTTGGTAACCAGATCGTAGAAGTTCCGCCGTTGACTGATCTTACCGTACTGGAAGCAAAAGCTGTGCTGGATGCCGTACATTTGAATGTCGGGATGCTGATGGCTGATGGTACCATCGATGATACATTAAACGCGTATGTTTACGACCAGGACCCGAAATTCGGACAACCGGGGAAATTAGGTCCGGGGAATACGGTGCAGCTGTTTATCAGGCAAAATAAAGCGGAAGGCGGGCAACCGTAAATCAGGTTATGCAGACTTATAATGGAACGGAATGAAAGAAATTAAAGAAATATCAAGATGAAATATTGTTTTACCTATATCTTATTAATCCTGTGTGCGTCGGGTGTATTTGCACAAAAAGAAGCTACAGTTCCCTTGCAATTTCATCCGAAAGTAAATAATGCGAGCAACGCTGAATTTTTATTGAAGAAATCTCATCACAGGATGGCATCTTTAACGCTTCCATTTTTTGACGATTTTTATCAGAAAGATATTTTCCCGGATCCTTCTTTATGGCAGGATAATTTCGTCTACATAAATACTACTTACCCGCGATACACCGTTACGGTAGGTGTGGCAACTTTTGATGGCACAGATGCTACCGGTCGTCCGTATAGTAATGCGCTGAATGTTAAAGGTCCTGCTGATAAGCTCACTTCTAATCCGATAGATTTATCCGGCTTAACCAGCGACAGCAGTGTTTTTCTGAGCTTCTTTTATTTAGCAGGTGAATACGGTGAATCGCCGACTGCACCTGACGACAGCTTTACGGTTCAGTTCCTGGATACTGCAGGAAACTGGAATATCATGTGGAAGACGACGGTCACTGTTGATTCATTAACGGGAATGCGCCAGGTATTTTTAAAAGTGGATTCGATATATCTGAATGCGAACTTCCAGTTCAGGTTTCAATCATACGGCAGCTTAAGCGGTGCAAATGATACATGGCACATTGATTATGTAAAGCTCGATAAGAACAGGGATACAGCTGCGGAAACCAATATCAGGGAAATGGCGTATGAATTTCTTCCGCCAAGTTTATTGAAGAATTATTACGTCATGCCATATAACCAGTTTGATAGCACAGAGCTTGCAGATACGGTTAGCGTTGTTGTCAGAAATAATTTTATTAACGCAACAACAGACATCGTAGACTTTTACGAGGCAACAGTAGTAAACACAGGGGCAAACATTGCTTCATTCAACGGACCTTCGCGGGATTTTTTCCCGTTAACCGAAAATATTATTTCGTATCCGAAATTTAATATTCCATCGGGGCTTACAGATGATACAATTATTATAAAAGTAGATTATCATTTTGATGTATCTGCAGAAGCAGGCGAGCCGGCAAAAGTATTGGCGAATAATGCGGTGACACATAACCAGGTATTCAGCAATTTCTTTGCATATGACGATGGATCTCCTGAGCGCGGATATTGGGTAACAGGTTTGGATCATTACAAGATGGCGGTAAAATACGGGATGAGAAATCCGGATACTTTGCAAGCCATAAAGTTTCAATTATTTCCTGTGAAAGGACGCGACAGTCTTGCGCTCTTCAGTATGTGCATCTGGAAAAATTTTACAAGAAATACGGTATATACAGAGAATGATCTGATCTATATTCAAAGTAATTTGAAGGTTCAGAATCTTATTAGAGAATTTGGTGTAGATACCTTAAACGGATACTACTATGTGCCTATCGACCCGCAATTCCTGGTCAACGGCGCTACTTTTCCGCTGATCATGCAGGACACATTTGCTATCGGGTTAATTGTTGAAAATCAGGAGTCGCTGATTGTTGGTTTCGACAGGAATAATAATCGCTCACAGTATAATTTTTTCGTGGATGGCGTTACAAAATGGAGAGAATCTGACCTTCCCGGCACGATGATCATCAATCCTGTTGTAGGAAAAACATTGCCGGATTATCTCAGGCGTCTTGTACCTGTGAAAGAGATCAGGGGAAAAGATTACAATGTTAAAGTTTACCCGAATCCTGCGAGAGACCAATTGTTTATAGAAGGAATACAGGATAATAGTCTTGTTGAAATTTATACGGTTAACGGAAGTCTCGTTTCACAAAGTGAATTGTCGTCTTCGGGGTATATCAATGTCAGGAACCTTCCTTCAGCAACGTACGTTATAAAGATTACTGACCGGAAAACAAACCAAACCGGTACGTCAAAATTCATTAAAAGTGAATAATTCTCCCGGTGAAAAAATTGTATTGTTTGATGGCGTTTGTAATTTTTGCTCTTCGAGTGTACAATTTATCATCAAACACGATAAAAGTAATTCCTTAAAATTTGCAAGCCTGCAATCGCCTACAGGTCAGCAATTGCTAGCGAGATACCACATTCCTAAAGAAGTAGACAGCGTAATTTTTATTGATGAAGGACGGGCATTTACCAAATCCGATGCAGCATTCCGGGTTGCAAAATATTTTTCCGGTATATGGAAAGCTTCACGTGTTTTTTTAATTGTTCCTGCTTCTGTTAGAAATTTCTTTTATGATATCATTGCAAAGAACCGCTATAAATGGTTTGGAAAAAAAGACAGCTGTATGATCCCATCACCTGAAATACGGGATCGCTTTATTGATGTTTGATCGTAATGGTATAAGAAATGTTTTCCTTCTTTTTCTCTTTTTTTTGTGATGTTCCTGAAATATTATAATTGATCACGGTAGTCGCCGGTTTTACCGGAAGCTTAAAATTTATTTTTAATTTATGGGTGGAAGAGATCTTAGCGCCATGATTATTTTGCGGTGCAAACTTTAATAATTTAATTAATCTCAACGCTTCTTCATCACAGCCTGAGCCGATACCGTGCAATATTTTTGCACTCTTCACTTCACCTTTAAAATCTACTTCATATTCTACAAAAACGCTTCCTTCTATCTTGTTTTCCAACGCTTCTTTCGGATATACTAAATTCAACTGGATAAATTCGCGGAATGCTTTTGTGCCGCCGGGATATTCATGCTTTTTGATGAAATCGTCTTTTCCTTTTCTTTTTTTCATTCAATTATTTAAAGTAAATGTAAAAAATACTGTGTTGTTAGTTCTTGTTTGTTCAATCTATTTTATCTTTGCTGCCGTATAAACTGATCTATCATTTTAATAAAAAATTATGGGACGCGCATTTGAATATCGTAAAGCATCAAAATTTGCACGCTGGGACAGGATGGCTAAAGCATTTACCCGTGCAGGGCGGGAGATTGCAATGGCAATAAAATCAGGCGGCGCCAATGTGGAGACCAATGCAAATTTACGCAGGGCTGTTCAAAATGCCAAGGCTGCGCAAATGCCCAAAGACCGTATCGAAGCTGCGATCAAGAGAGCTTCTTCAAAAGACGAAAAAGGATTCACCGAAGTGGTTTATGAAGCGATGGGACCGCATGCAACGCCGCTCGTTATTGAAACGGCTACGGATAATCCTGTGCGTACTGTAGCAAATTTACGCGTGATTTTAAATAAGAACGGCGGCACCATGGGAACACAAGGCATGCATGATTTTATTTTCGATCGAAAAGGTGTTTTTAAAATTAAAGGTGCGGATATTGATATGGATGAACTGGAATTAGAGCTTATAGATTTTGGATTGGACAGTCTTGAAAAAAATGAAGAAGGTCAACTAGTGATCTATACAAAGTTTTCTGATTTCGGTTTAATGCAAAAAGAGCTGGAAGATAAGCATCTCGAAGTGATCAGCGCGGAACTGCAGCGCATTCCTACTATGCATAAAGAACTCAGCGAAGAACATACAGATGAAGTACTCGAACTGATCGATAAACTTGAACAGGATGATGATGTTCAGAATGTGTTTCATAATCTAGCATAAAAAAGTCCACAGTCGACGGACCACAGTCCACAGAAGAAAAAAACAAATTCAATACATTAAATTTTAAAATGAAATCAGAAGTTAAAAAAATATACGATGCACATGTTGCATTTGAACTGGAGCAGTTTGATAAAAAACATGTTAAAGCAAACATTAAAGAGGAAACGGAGGCTATATTTAAATGGCTGGAGAAAGTAAAGCTGAAAGATATTGCTTATGCGGAAAAAATAAAATCTTTTTTAGAGCGAAATGTAAAACACTATGAGCTTTCCGATGATCAAAGAGATTATGGGAAAGATCTTGCAAAGCACATTCATAATTATGCGAAACAATCAAAGCATACAGTTTCAGATTATTTAAGTGAAGAGCGATATAAAGAAATTTCGGATAGAATTATTGCGCAGAAAGAATGGAGAGATGAGATCATCGAAGGTATAGTACAAAATCCGCTGTATGGCGAGATCATTGCGGATACGTTGTATGACGGGATCAAGGCTTTTGCAACTCAAAGCGGACCGAGCAATGAAACGGTTGGCGGCTCTTTGTTTAATCTTGGGAAAGGAATACTCGGCGCAGCATTGTCCGGCGTGTCTGATACGATCGACAGGAACATCAAGAAATTCATTGCAGAAAATTTATCAAAAACATTAAAGCAAAGTGAACAGCATTTAAAAGATCGTTTCAGCGATGCAAAATTGCGCTCATCTTCGAAAAGTATCTGGAGCAAGATTGAAGACTTCAGGATCAGTGGGGTAGCGAAGAAAATAAAATTTGAAGACATTGAAGGCAGCCTGGAGATCAGTGAGAAAGTAATTAAAGATCTTTTACAGAACGCAGCTATAAAGGAGTTGAGTGATCTTGTGATCGATCATTTCTTTGAATATTGCAATGAAAAAACAATTGCTGAATTATTAAAAGAGAATGGCATCACGCAGGAAAAAGTAATTCATGAAGTAGAGGAATTTTCCATTCCTGTGATCGAGAAAGCCAATAAGGACGGCTTCTTGAAACAAAGAATAGAAGCAAGGTTAAACAAATTTTATAAAACATTATAAGCGGATCACTTTATCCTTTACGATCAGGAATACTTTTGCCGTTTGTATTTCCTCCATTAAATATAATCCAGTAAGGCTGCCGAATGCAGGCATGATCAAACAATTACGGTGATAATAAAAACATGGAAGCCGGATGTTATGGTGCGCTTTCCCGCTTAAAATATAACCAGGATGAATATGTCCTGCAATATTTAATTTATCTGCCGGTATTTTCAGTAAAGGTTTGTGCGAATAAATAATATTACCTATTTCCAGTTTATTTTTTACAATAGTGAAACCTGATTTGATGTAATGTTTCTCGGGTAAGATATCATGGTTGCCAAGAATTAATGTGAAATGAATATGGCTGAATGGCTTTATCCTTTCTAAAAATATTTCCCATTCTGAATTATGCGAACTGTGAAAAAGATCACCCAAAAAAATAATTTCTTCCGGTTGTAATTTTTCGATCAAAGCTTCTATTCGCAGATAATCTTTTTCCGTGCTCTGCGCAGGCAATGCTATACCGCTTTTCCGGAAATGAGTAGTTTTACCAAGATGGAGATCAGCGATCACTAACGTTCTTGTGTCAGGGTGATAAAGTGATTTCTCCGCCAGTAATTCCAAAGCCTGATCTTGTAATAATAATTTCATTTTTGCGTATCTTTTTCTATCTGCGCTTTGATTTTCATTACACGATCTTCCAGTTCTTCATTGGAAAACTTCTCTCTCCACCGGGTAGTAAAAATAGGGAAGGAAAAAGGTGTTGGTCTTTTAGGATATTGAATAATAATATTTTGTTTTTCAATTCGCTGGAATGCGTTTCGCAAACGAACGATCTCTAATTCAAAATCAAATATTTCTTCATAAGCTTCTTTCAGTAATAAATTATCCGGCTCGTATTCTGAAAATACATTGAAGAAAAGCGATGCGGATGCCTGCAAATGCTTTGTTTTTACTTGCCTTCCGGGATAGCCTGTAAAAACAAGTCCGGCAATCGTAGCGATATCCCTGAATCTTCTTTTTGCAAGCTCTGTGGTGTTTACACTTGCCGCAACATCTTCATTTAAATGCATGGAAGAAAATAAATTGCTGTCCACGGCATCTTCAATCGGAATGTCCTGGTCGCTTAATAATTCAAAACCATAATCATTCATGGCAATAGAAAAAGTGATCGGCTTAAACAAGGCAATACGGTTTGCCAGTATCGCTGCCATTCCTTCGTGTACATATAGTCCTTCAAATGCATACACAAAAACATGACAACCTTCCTTTGTATTTACTTTCTCTATCAGCAATTCATTTTCACGCGGAATAATTGAACGCCTTTTTTGTTCTTCAAATAAAGGTTTTAAAACAGTGAGTTCCGGAGAGAGCTTGTTATCTGTATGATATTCATTTAACTCATGCCGGATCATCGCGGAAAGCTGAGTAGATAAAGGCATTTTGCCGCCTGCCCAGGATGGAACGATACTATTTTTATTTCTTGATGAACGCACGTAAGCTTCCATATATTTTACCATCACGAGTTCTAAATTTCTTCCAGAAAACCAGAATACATCTCCGGGTTTTAATTTCGAAATGAAGGATTCTTCAATCGTTCCTAAATTTTTGCCGCCTAAAAATTTCACCATCATCATGCTGCCGCTTACAATGGTACCCATGCTCAGACGATGCAGCAATGCAATTCTTTTTTCTGTAACTTTTAATAAGCCATCTTCCCAAACTACTTTGTGATATTCATCGTAAGCATGTAAGGATCTCCCCCCGGTCGCAATAAAATCAATACACCAGTTAAATTCTTCGGGAGTAACAGATTTAAAGCAGTGTGTTTTTTGTATTTCGATATAAATTTCTGTTGGATTGAATCCATCAGAAATTGCCAGCGTTACAAGGTATTGAAGCAGCACATCAAACGACCGGATGTAAGGGATACGACTTTCCATTTTCTTATGCTGAACAGCATATCGCATAGCGCCGCCTTCAATAATTTCCATAGAATGCGTGGGGACAAAAAATATTTTACTTGTCGCCCCCGGTTGATGCCCGCTTCTTCCGGCGCGCTGAACGAACCGTGCAATTCCTTTCGGTGAGCCGATCTGCACCACAGTATCAACAGGACGAAAATCAACACCAAGATCCAGGCTGCTGGTACATACAACTGCTTTCAAAATACCCGTATGTATTGCATTCTCCACCCACTGCCGGGTGTCTTCACTCAATGAGCCGTGATGTATTGCGAGGATACCTGCGAGATCAGGATCCATTTCCAACAGCGTTTTAAACCATGTTTCCGCCATGAACCGCGTATTGGTAAAGATTAAAGTTGAATTACTGCTGTGAATTATTTTCAATACTTTATCTGCTAGCCTTATTCCTAAATGTCCTGCCCAAGGAAATTTTTCGATGACATCAGGAAACACAGTTTCAATAATTATTTTCTTATCGATATCCGCTTTTACTAAAACAGAATTTTCAATGGTATCTCCTAATAAAATTTCACGCGCTTGTTGTAAATTTCCAATGGTTGCTGATATTCCCCATATTTTTAATTGCGGGTTGATGGCTTTTAACCGCGAAAGTGCGAGCTCGATTTGAACGCCGCGTTTTGTTCCAAGCAATTCGTGCCATTCATCAACGATCACAAATTCAAGTTCGCTGAATGTTTTGGCATATCCTTTTTGCGCCAGCATAATGTGCACGCTTTCCGGCGTGGTGATCAACGCTGCAGGTGGTTTTTTCTTTTGTCGCGTTCGTTCTGCAGAAGTGGTATCGCCTGTTCTTTTTGCTACGGAGTAAGGTAAATGCAGATCATTGCAAACCTGGTTCGCTGCAAATTCAATTTCTTTTGACAATGCTCTTAACGGAGTGATCCAAAGACAATTTAATTTTTCTAAAGGAATGCTTTTTTTGTGGTCGATAAAATATTGTATAACACCAAACCAGATCGCAAAAGTTTTTCCGTAACCGGTTGGTGCATTCAGCAATCCGGATTTACCTTCTGCAATACGCTTCCATGTTTCTTCCTGGAACGCATGCGGTGTCCATTGCTGTTTGGAAAACCATTGTTGTGCAGCATTTATCATCCTGCTTTTAAACTTTGTATGAGTTGCAGAAGATCCTGTTTTGTATTTGCTTCCAAAGGACTCTTATCCGTTCGCCAGCGTGCAATGCGCGGAAAACGAAGCGCAATGCCTGATTTATGTCGGGGAGAAGGCTGTATGCCTTCAAATGCAATTTCGAAAACCAATTCCGCTTTTACACTTCTCACCGGACCAAATTTCTCGATCGTATTTTTTTTTATCCATGAGTCTACCTGTAATAATTCTTTGTCGGTTAAACCCGAATACGCTTTTGCAAATGGCACTAATTCTTCTCCATCCCAAATAGCAAAAGTATAATCCGAATATAAATTTGCCCGTCTTCCATGCCCGGGTTGCGCATATACCAATACGCCATCTGCAGTAAGCGCATCCACTTTCCACTTCCACCATTTCCCGCGCCGTCTACCGCTTTCATATACACTGTCGAGATGTTTCAGCATTAATCCTTCACATAAAAATTCCCGCGAACGGAATCTTTCCATTTTCACTTCTTCCCAATTCTTACATTCCAAAACAGGGGAGAGCATCAACGGAATATTTATTGAATGAAGTGATGCATCATCCAGCATTTTTTTTAATTTTTCTCTTCGCAGATGCATCGGTTCATGGCGGATATCCTGTCCCTGCAATTCGAGTAAATCATAACACATCATCACTAGCGGCGCATCCTGCAGTGCTTTCTTTGTAATATTTTTTCTGCCGATACGTGTTTGCATTAAATGAAACGGAAGCGGCATGCCATCTTTAACAGGCAATATCTCTCCGTCGAGCACCGTGCCTTCAGGCAGGATGGAATGAAGCGAACTGAATTCCGGGAATTTCTCTGTGATCAATTCTTCACCACGGCTCCATACAAAAAGCTGGTTGCCTCGAATAATAATTTGCCCGCGGATACCATCATATTTACGCTCAATCTGCCATTCACTTAGATCGCCTAGTTGCTCTGGTTCTGTTTCTAACTGGTAAGCTAAATAAAACGGGTAAGGTTTTGAATGATCATCATTTGAATTATCTGAGAACAACAATTCTTTCAGCGTAATATTTTCCGGATCCCAGTTGCCTGTGAGCCGGTGCGATACAATTTGTTCTTCCAGGTGATATTGCTTCGCCAGTGCTTTGATCACTAATTGCTGTGATACCCCAATGCGAAAATTTCCTGTCACGAGTTTATTAAAGAGGAACCGTTCCGGTGTAGTGACATGCTGCCATATATTCTGTACAAATTCTTTTTTGAGCTCATCATCTTGCTTGCCAAGATTTCTCATTTCACGCATTGTTTCATGCAATGAAAAAGATTCAAGTTGTGTTGCAGGCGGAAGCACTAACGTAATTGTTTCAGCGAGATCTCCCACTATATGCAGCGACTCTTCGAACAGCCAGTCAGGTATATTCGCAAGCTCCATACTCCAGAAGATCAGCTCCCCGGTTTTTATGGTACGCTTTGGTCTCCTGCCTGATAATAATGCAACACACCATATTGCATCGCGTTCATCTGCAACGGAAAAATAATACACCAGCGCATCGACTTTCGTATTCGTTTTTGTGGTTTCATCAATCGCCGTATATAATTCAGAGAACGCTTTCATCGATATCTGTACTTTGTGGTATTTCTTCCGGTTTATTTTCTTCAATATTTTCACCTTCATATAAAGTGTCTACTTCAACTGCATTCAATTTATGATTTTCGCGAAGCCACCTTGCGTAAGAAGATTTATAACCGTGCGTGACATAAATATTTTCTGCGCCTGTGTTTGTAATTGCAGTATTCAATTGATTCCAGTCTGCATGATCGGAGAGTGCAAAGCCGCGATCGGCGCCTCGTCTTCTCCTTGCACCACGCAGCTGCATCCATCCGCTGCAAATTCCCAGGCTGAAGGGCAAAAACCGTTTCAACCATGGCGTGCCTATTGCTGACGGCGGCGCAACAATAATGGAGCCCTGGTCATCTTTCTTTGTAAATGCGGAAGCATATAAAGTTTCCGGAAGCTGTAAATTAATTCCTTTCATGGCATTGAGAATGCTTCCTACGGCACCATGCGTAAAAATAGCACCGTTCGAAGGATCGAGATGCTTTATAATGCGCTGTGCTTTTCCTAATGCATAACCGATGATCACTGAATTATTTCCCTGTGCGCGATTGTTCTGCCACCACGTGTTTATGGCATCCTCTAAATATTCGGACTCGGGGAATTTATAGATCGGCAAACCGAATGTAGATTCAGTAACAAAATGGTTACATTTTATAGTTTCAAATGGAGTCGAAATTCCGTCATGCTGCAACTTGTAATCTCCGGAAACCACCCAAACTTTGCCTTGGTACTCCAGACGCACCTGTGCAGAACCGGGAATATGTCCTGCAGGGTGCAAACTGATCTGAACCCCGTTGATAGTAAATGTTTCGCCGTATTCTACACCCTGCACTGCAATATCTCCAAGCCGTAATTTTAAAATAGGAACCGTGAAATGATGTGCGAGGTAATGCTTGTTGCCCCAGCGGGCATGATCGGAGTGAGCATGCGTAATTATTGCACGTTCCACCGGTTTCCATGGATCAATATATATCCTGGCGGGCTCACAGTATATACCATATCTATCAAATTTGAGCATTAATAAATTTGAAGTAAAAAATTAGCGACGGAAATACTTTAAGGATTAAAAACTCGCTACTCATTAAACCGTGAAATTCGTTGAATGTTTTACAATGCCATATGATGATAAATAAAACCCCTGCACAAAGGCAGGGTCCTAGTTAGTAGGTAATTTCAATACATTATTGTTTGATAATTTTTTTTGAAACAACACCCTCGTTATTTGCGATCCTCACATAATAATCGCCGGGACGAAGATCCTGGCAATTGATCCTTACCTGATCGTGCATATCATTTTCATCCAGTGCAACTTTTCCTTTCATATCAATAATTGATACGTTGTAAAGATTGTTCACCGGTAACTGGATAACAAAATCATATAAGACCGGGTTCGGGTAAATAAGAATATCAGGGATGTTGCTCCTGTCGCGCTGATCATTTGTTTCCGCGAGCGGATCAATGATACCCGCTTTAGTGAATTGGTAATTCACTGAATTATTTACACCAACAACGGATACGTCGGTAACATAAGCTCTGCCTGTGCTGCTCAACTGTTGAGCGCGGAGATAAAAGGAAGTGATCAAAAAGATCAGCAAAATAAAGATCCTTTTCATGACTGATGGTTTATAGGTGAATGAACTTGTGAAACAAAGTTCTTAAAAAGAATGCTGTAGTGTGTTACAGAATTCCCCTATAATTTTATATCCTTTTAACATGATAAGAATCATTAATAAATAGAACGCAACTAATACAAATGCTTTCATAGGAATTAAATTTTATGGCTATTCTTTAATTATTTTTCTGGTGATCATACCATCGCTTCCTGAAATTCTGACATAATAATCACCGGAAGAAATTGTATGACAATCGATCAGCAATTGATCACGGACACCGGAAGTTTGAAAAACCTGTTTCCCGGTTACATCGATCACAGATATATCATAAATTTTCTCCGCAGGCAATTGAAGTGTAAGATCATTTTTTAAAGGATTGGGAAAAATTTTAAATTCGTTTTGTAAGGAAGGCGCGGGGTTTGTTTTCTGCGCGAGCTCTGCAATTTCTGTTTCCTCATTTGCAAGTCGTGCACCGGCAGAAGTATATTTTACGGTGATATAATCCATGTCGGAACCGGCGCCCAGCGATGCCCCGGCAACATACACATTTCCATTTCCATCCACACCCACCGAAGCACCATAATCGTTGCCATGTCCCGGACCATCATACGTTTTTACCCATTGTTGTGTGCCTGTAGAATTATATTTTACAACAATTAAATTCCAGCTTGGGCTTACGCCATTGATATATCCTGTAACGAAAACATTGCCGGTTGCATCAACAACCAATGCATATGCTTCATCATTATCCTTGCTGGCGCTTGCATAATGCGCACGCCATTGCTGCACCCCATTTGCATTGTACTTTATGGTGCAGAGATCTGTATTGTAAAGAATTGTTTGATCGCTGCCGGTAACGTACACATTTCCGGAATTATCCAGGGCAATCGCATAAGAAATATCACTGGAGTGAACAGGACCATCATATCGTGCTGCCCATTGCTGAACACCGTTTGTATTGTATTTTATCGTTGCGAAATCGAGATCATTTCCCTGGCTGTATCCGGTTACATAACTGTTGCCTGCACCATCCACGGCAATTGCTGTAGCACGATCGGGTTCACTTGCAGGACCATTATAGCGTGCTACCCATTGCTGAATGCCGTTTGCGTTGTATTTTATTGTGGCAAAATCTTCTTCTCCCAAGGGATCGGCGCCGGCAAAGCTTGTACCTGTAACATACACATTACCAACATTATCTAAACCGAGACCAACAACAATATCTACTTTATTTGCAGGACCATTGTAAGTGGCTGTCCACTGTTGAACGCCTATAGAATTGTATTTTATGGTGAGATAATCTTCTTTTGAATAAGCTCCATTGTGTACAACAGTTGAGCCGGTAACATACACATTACCAGCAGCATCGACTTTTACATCATTACCGGCATCTGTTCGCTGTAAAGTACCATCGTAGCGTTTCACCCAAAGTTGGGCGCCTGTCGGACTATATTTTACCGTGGCGACATCATTGTTGATATACCCGCCGGTCAACTGATCGCTATAACCCGTAACATATACATTACCAGCATTATCTACAAAAATAGCATTGGGAATATCACTTCCGCTTCCCGGACCATTGTACCTTGCAAGCCATTGCTGTACACCGTTCGTATTGTACTTGATGGTCACGTAATCATTACTATTGGTTCCACTGTACGAAGAGCCTGTAACGTATACATTTCCAGCCTTATCCACCACCATTTTCTTTATCAGATCGATCCCGTTGCCGGTTCCGTTGAAACGAACTTTCCATTGTTGGGCTTGTATGTTACCTGAGACAACTGCGAGAATTGTCAAAAGTGTAACGAATTTCATATGGTTATTTTTGTTGGGTGGAGAATAAAATTGCTGTCTTTTACATCATTTTTTGATTTGTTTTATAAGCTTATTGTTTTCAATGTGCTATAAATTAAATTTATTTAGTTTTTCAGAAAAGCAGCTTACACAATTCCCATAAAAAATTACATGATCTCTATGTAATGGTAACTTATTGATTATCAATTATAAAATGAATTAATAAAATTCCTATCAGATGTTAAGACTGCTATCTTATTTAGTTAAAAAAGCTTTAAAATCTAATTGAATTTTTCCTTATAAAAAAAAATTATTCAAAATACTACCTTTTGTGTCACATTTAATTCTCAATTTAAAATGATAATAGATTGATTATCAATAGTAGTAGTAGTTTTAATACTAATTTTATGCAGTCACAATACTCCTGTAACAGTTAATGTAGTCTATAATATAAGGTGCAAATTGAACTACCCTTAAGAAACATATTTTATGAACCCTTTTAATTCTCATATCATTTTCCCCAACACATTACCAACCGGTAATTCAAATCCATTTATTTCAAACTTAAAACCCTTTGTTATGAAAACGAACATCATGAAAATCCTTTGCGTTATCGCACTAGTGGCATGTTTTGGAAAAATGAACGCTCAAAGCGACCTGTTGGCAATCAACACAGTGAACAAAGTAACTGTACCGGCTGAAATTTCAGCAATGTATGCTTCAGAAGAAAAAATCAAAGTAAGCGACTTTATTCAAAACCCGGCTAACAACGCTTCGCTGGTAAGAGTAAAATGCAATGTACCGGTTACAATGCAGGTTAAGATCTTCACAATGGACGGAGATATGGCAAAAGAAGAAACTCACACATTGAACAGCGGGGTTAACGATTTAAACGTAAACCTCGATAACCTGGCTGTTGGAACTTACATGGTGCAATTCTACTCAACAGAAGGAAGCGCAGTTCGCAGATTCATCAAAATGAACTAAGAAAAGATAAAAAAAATT
This sequence comes from Bacteroidota bacterium, assembly GCA_028288625.1. Lineage (GTDB taxonomy): Bacteria > Bacteroidota > Bacteroidia > Chitinophagales > JADIYW01 > JADJSS01. The sequence goes on from JAQBNI010000075.1 coordinate 15,905, forward strand.
AGAAACAAATAAACCCTTTAGTCATGAAAACTTCAATCTCAAAAATCCTCTTCGCTCTCTTGCTTACAGCCGGTTTCGGAAAAATGTACGCACAAAACGATCTATTAGCAGTTAATACTACTAATACACCATCCAGCGTTTCCAGTATTTTTAAATCAGATGACAAAGTTGTTATCAGTGATTTTAAAAGAATCGTTGAAAGTGGTGCTAACACTCCAAGTATTACGGTAAGATGTGAAACTCCTGTAACAATGAAGATCAGGATATTTACATTAAACGGTGAATTAGCTAAGGAAGAAGCACACGCTTTAGACAATGGCTTAAATGATCTTAGCTTAGATATGACGGATCTTTCACAAGGTGTATATATGGTGCAGTTCTATAGTTCAGAAGGCAGCGCATTACGCAGATTTGTGAAATCTAATTAATATATATAATAGAAGATAAAACCCTTAGTCATGAAAACCTCCTATATAATAAAGATCATGCTGATGATACTGCTCATCGCATGCGCCAGCAAAATGAAAGCTCAAAGCGATCTGCTTGCAATGAACGTTACTTCATCAATCCCAAGCGAAGTTATAGCAAGATACAATGCCGAAGAAAAGCTCAGGATAAGTGATTTTACACCTAATCCGGCGAATAACAACTCCATTGTAAATGTAAATTGTGTTCATCCTACTTCCATGCAGGTGAAATTTTTTACACTGAATGGTGATATGGCAAAGGAAGAATCTTATAACCTGGAAAAAGGAATGAATGAATTGAATGTTAATCTGAACGATCTTTCAAAAGGTATCTATATGGTACAATTTTATTCCAAAGAAGGAAGCGCAGTGCGCAAAATGGTGAAACCGGAATAACCCGATAATATTTTAAATTTTTGTCTTCCTGGTTGTAAGAACTAAAGGTTCGCCTGATTGAAATTGTTTTTTTGTTCCCCCACGCACAAATAATAAACCCTAAACTCACTTATATTTTAAGTTTGGTCAACTTGATAATTTATTGGACCTAATAATAACAGACTCTAGAAACATAAAAATCCCTTATTCCTATCAAAAAAAGATCCGCTATTTGGCGGATCTTTTAATTTATTTCTTCTATGTATTACCACATTCTTGCCCTTTCGACTTCCTTGATAAACATGCTATCGCTGGGTTGCACATGGAATGCTTTGTGGAATTCCGGAAGATTGCTCAAAACGCCGTTCACCCTGTTTTTTCCCGGTGAGTGCGGATCTGTGAGCAGCTGCATCCTTAATGCTTCAGGTCTGAGATTCTCACGCCAAACAATTGCATAATTGATAAATAACCGCTGTTCAGGTGTAAGTCCGTTGATGAGTTTTGTATTGTTACCATTCGCTTTTTTAAATGCATTGTATGTGATGATCATACCGCCTAAGTCTGCAATGTTTTCACCCAAAGTAAGTTCACCGTTAACATGTTGACTATCCAAGGGCGTGAAGGCATTGTACTCTTTTACAAACTGCGCAGTTAAAACTTCGTATCTTTTTTTGTCTTCATCGGTCCACCAGTTTTTTAAGTTTCCTTCCGCATCATACTGACTTCCCTGGTCATCGAATCCGTGTGTAATTTCATGACCGATCACCATTCCGATACCGCCGTAATTCACTGCGTCATCACCTTTTTCATAAAAGAAAGGAGGTTGCAAAATAGCTGCAGGGAAAACTATTTCGTTGATCAGCGGATTGTAATATGCATTTACTGTTTGTGGTCCCATGCCCCATTCCGTACGATCTATCTTTTGCCTGTCTAAACGGTTCAACACGCGAAGGTTTTCTCCGTAAGCGCTATTCATTACGTTAAGCACATAAGGCTGTTTGCTTACATCCGTTCTTTCATACGTCCACCATTTATCAGGATAACCGATCTTTACATCTATCTTTTGTAATTTATCAAGTGCTTTCGCCTTTGTTTCCGGTCCCATCCATGTCAGTTGCTTAATACGCTCAGCAAGAGATGCCTTAATATTATCTACCAGGTCCATTGCACGCTTTTTAGCAGTAGGAGAGAAGTTCGTTTTTACATATTCCTGCCCAATGAGATCTCTCAGGTATTGTTCGCTGATGCGGGAAACACGTTTCCATCTTGGCTCCATAGTTTGAACGCCCTGCAGCGTTTTTCCATAAAAATTAAAACGTTCTGTAACGATATCGTTACTTAAGAACCTGGCATTACTGTTTACCATGTGGAATTTCTGGTAGTTGATCCATTTTTCGCGCGGGATAACGGATAGTAAACTGTCGAAAGCATGAAAGAATGCAGGCTGACCAACCACAATTTCCTGGGGTTTAACCTTCATCTCATCAAAGAATGCCTGCCAGTCAATATTTTTATATTCTGATTTCAGTTTTTCGAGCGTATAGAGATTGTATGTTTTTTCCGGATCGCGTAATTCGACGCGCGTCATAGAAGCTGCAGCAAGCGCCGTTTCTATTTCCAATACATCCTGCATTTGCTTTTCAGCAGTTTGCGTTTTATCGAGATTGGATAGATGGAAAATATTTTTTACATACTCCTTATATGCTTCCACGTTCTTTTTTGATTTTTCATCCGTACGGAAGTAAAAATCGCGATCAGGAAGACCTAATCCGCCCTGGCTAATGTAAAAAATATAGCGCGAAGACTTTTTTGCATCCACGTCTACGTAATAACCCAGCGGAGAATTAATGTCCCTCATCTGCAGGCTTGCAAGCAGACTTGAATATTCAGCCGGCGTATTTGCTTTTTCTATTTTTGTAAACCAGGGTTGCAAAGGGGAAACCCCTGCTTTATCAATAGCTGCGGTATCCATCCCGCTTTTATAAAAATCCCCAAGGATCTGCATGTTAGAGCCTTTTGGCGGAGTTACTTTTTGGTTTGCCGCAGTTTCCAGCACTCTTTTTACTACCAACTTGCTTTTCTCATCTAATATATCAAACATGCTATAAACTGATTTATCAGAAGGGATGGGATTTGCCTTCATCCAATTGTCGTTGATATGGTCAAAGAAATCCTGTGACGCTTTTACTTTCGGATCAAATTCAGAAGGCTTTATAGCTACATCTTTTGCAGATGATTTATCTGTTTTTGCAGGTGGCTTTTTAGAAGTAGCTGTTTTTGCAGTGGTCGTGGAAGGTGGTGGCAAAAATTTTGCAATTGCCAATGCTGAAATGGTCGTAAATATTAACGACATTAATAACTTGTTGAGTATCATATTAATTTTTGTTATGCAGCTAAATTAGTCGAAAGAAGTGAAGAAATATTACATCTTTAATAAAATTATTTAGGCGTATCGAATATTACATTTACCTTTCGATCTGCGTTTTCTTTTGTAAAGTGCATCCATATCCGTTCATGGAAGTAATACAATATAATTTTTGAACCGAATTCCAGCATTCCCACCATTATCCCTTTTTTAAAATCATTTAAAATTAATCCGCTCCAGATCATAGTATCAATTGAGCCTACAAACCGCCAGCTAACCGCTTTTGCAAAAGAGATCAGCTTGCTATGTATTCTGTCTTTTAAGAAATAGATCCAAATGCGTTCGTGACAATAAAAAAGGAAAATCTTAGTGAAAAAATCAATTAATGCAATCAGCGAAGCGTTGTGTAAAAAACTTGAACCGTTAGATTCTTTTGTAGAGTTTATAAAATTGATATGAAAAAACTGCACCAGATAACTGATCACGAATGTATCTATGGTGCCAACTACTCTCCAGGAGACGCCTTTTGTGAAACTGGTGAGATGCCTGTCTTTTTTCATTTTAGTCTATAGAAATAGTGTACTACAAAGCTATAAAAAAAACTTAGAAAAAAATAAATTTTTGAATTTAATATGAAATCATCATATTAATAGAGTCGTACCGGAAAATGTACTTCAATATCAGTTTCACCGCCGGCATTCGTTATATCATTGGCAGAAACATTCGATGCGTTTTTATCAGGTTCATGGCGAAGGATGATGATTAATTTTCCTGAATCAGAGGATGATTTTGTTCTGAAAGAAAATAAATTTCCCAACGGCTTACCATTATCATCCAGGTCTGTATAAGTAAAATTCGTGAAGAGATCCGCCGGATCAGATTGATAAAAGAACTGGTGTAAAGTATTCAGCCCTTTTATTTCATTCGTGGAAGTATCTGCAGGAAAATTGCGTTCATCCAACAGTAACAAAGATGCATTATATGTTTTTCCTCCGGCAATAATAACTGAATCAATTGTTGGATCAGCTCCGCCATCACCGTCAATATCGCGGAAAATAAATGTTTGTGATGGATAAGGGAGAGAAGTATCTGTGAGCGTGAGCTTTAAGGTGGTAATTAATTCCTGTTCCGGAATGGGAGTTTTTGGATCCTTATGACATCTTGCAAATAGCAAAGAAAATAAAAGTAATAAAAAGGATATTTTATTTTTCATACACTAATTGTTAAAGGAGTATTTTAATCTGAAAATTAAATTCCATCCTGCTTCATCTGCATAATATCTGAACCTGTCGAGATAATCGCGATAAGTTGTATTTGCAATATTTTCTCCAGATATAGAAAATGACAGCTTGTGTTTTATATTCATTATAAGATCAAATCCCGCATCCGAATTTAATACGGTATATGCGTTTGGGGCAGCTTTGAAATCCGTAATTAACGCAGGTACTTTTGTTTGCTTAAAAACATGCTGCACATTCAATCCCGCGTGCAGATTTTTTATTTTTTTGAAATCGTGATGCACATCGAATGATGCCGTGATCCTGTCAGAAGGCATATAGATCAGGTTATCTTTTGCAGAAATATTTTTTCCTCTTACAAGAGATGCGCGCAATGATAAAAACAGGAAAGAAAAAGGATCGCTGCTTACCGTCACATCAAGTCCAAGTAAACGGGCGTTAGCCTGGTAATACTGAAACGCAGGAAACGCGCCACGTATAGTTAATGCAGGGGTTGGGAGAGGAGCGAGGTAAATGAAATCGTTGATACGTGAAATGTAAAATGTAATTTCCGATTGAAAATATTTTTTATAATTTGTTGTAAAAGTATTCACCCACTTAAATCCTTTTTCAGGTTTTAAATTTGCATTTCCGAATTCGAGCGCAGCAATTCCGTGGTGCAATCCATCACTAAATAATTCACTTGCATTCGGAAAACGCGAACTCACGGAAAAGTTTGTCTGCCATTGAAAGATATCGGTATTATTTTTCCAGCTTGTTCCCAGTGAAAAAGCGTATGTATGAAAATTGTATTTCGGTTTCAGTAAATTATTATTGCGGTCAAACTTATATCCTAAAAACCGTGTGTAATCGTAACGTCCTCCGGCTTCCACAATAAAATTCTTCACTGATAATTTTTCCATATCAAAAATTCCAACTCCATATTGATAATAATCCGGTATCAGCGGACGAATGCCTGTTTGGGGATTGTTTGCATTATGCTTTGCTAAAAAATCAAATCCTGATTTTCCTTCGAGACTGGCATTATTTTTTCCAAATCTTTTTAAGCGCGTATACGTTCCCAATAAATTATTTGAGATCAAATGCATATCAAGGGCAGGAATATTTGACCGTCCACCGCGCCTGATATCATATTCCCGCCTGTCATTAAATTGAAAAGAATAAGTAAGATCGATGTGGCTCTGGTTATGAAAAAATTTAATGACATTTATTTTTGCAAGATGATGTATAATTTTTTGTTTTGGATTTTCTATGGAATAAGTAAATGGCTTTACAACTAACGGCGTATCTCTTGCAATTGCATTTTGAAGGTCGGTAAGATTCCCGATATGAGAACTTTTTAAAATTCCAAGCTCCTGGTTAAACAATGCATAATAAGCATTCACATCCCATCCATTTTTCAGGAAGCCGATTCCTGCAGATAAATTTCCTTCCTGTAAACCGGTGTTTGTGAGATTGTAATGCGGAGCTTGTCCGTCGCCCAGTCGCTTATATGTTCCCTGTATAAAATAAGCGAACTGTTTTTTAAAACCTTGTTCAAAGTTTGCGGAAGTGGTGATGCCATGTCCGTTTGTTTGCCCGATAAAGCTGACATTTGCTTTTATATGTTTTGTTTTTTGCAAGATTGGCGGCTCCATTAATACCATTCCACCCATCGCATCCGTTCCGTACTCCAGGCTTCCGGCACCCTTAACTACTTTAATAGTATTTGAAGCAAATGGGTCGATCTCCGGCGCATGTTCGGAACCCCAATCCTGTGTTTCTAATTTGACGCCGTTATTTACAATTGAAATACGGTCGCCGTATAAACCATGTATAATAGGCTTGCTGATTGTTGTGCCGGTTTTTAACTGGTTTACACCCGAAATGGTAGAGAGGATATTGCCGAGATCCTTGCCCTCCATTTTAGTTAGCGTTTTATTATCAATGACCGCTGTAGTTTGTGTATTTTCTTTATCGAGCCTGGTGCCGAGCGTAATGATCTCTGCGAGTTCGTGTGTGTGATGCTCGAGATAAAAATTCTTAGTGATGGATTTATTGAGTGCAAACACAACTGTATCGGGAGCACAGGCAAGATGTTCAATGATAAATGAATACGTTCCTGCGCAAATATTTTTTAATTCGTAGCTGCCATTGGAATCGGCTGAAGTTCCCTGCTGTAGTTCCATAATATATACTGTTGCATAATCCAGGGCAGAATTGTCATGCTGATCCAGAATTCTTCCTGAGATTTTAAGATCGCAGGTATCTGCGAATAGGTGAGAAATAGATAATAAGATGAGGAATGTAAGAATCAGCTTATGCAACATGATTGCAAATATACAATTTAGCATCTAAAAGGTTTATTAAATTTCATACAGCTTTTTTGAGCATTTATTTTTTATTTGGACGATAAATTCTATATTTGCAGTCCTTTCAAAAAAGCATTGAAGGGCGCATAGCTCATCTGGTTCAGAGCACCTGCCTTACAAGCAGGGGGTCCGCGGTTCGAACCCGTGTGCGCCCACAGAGTATCAAGCACTTAGCATAAAAAGCTAGGTGCTTTTTTATTTTTCGCATGTATTTCGCATGTAAAATTTCAAGTGGAAAATAACCTTTCCATCAAATGCTAAATCCTTTTAATAACTACTAATTAAAATTTTCTTACTCAAGAAGTCATGTGTATCTTTTACAAAGACAATAATTCTTTAAGTTGTAACGGTATATGCTATTGCAATAAAGATATTGTCTAAAGCATTCTTATTTAATCCATTCATTCCTGTGTCTATAGTCCAATCACCCAAAAGTGTTCCTGAAACTGCTGCCGAAGCTGTTCTTATACTTGTATTTTCCGGTGCTTCTGATAATGCTTTCCATGAAGATGTTAGAATATCATGAATTTTAAAAACGGTAGGAATAGAAACTATCATATCATCTTTGGCCTTCAGGTAAACCTCTACTTTTGAAACCGTTACTGTTTTACCCTGTAGAAAATATGGCAAATGATTCTGTTCTATTTTTATGGTCGTTTTTTGAGCTTCACCATTTTTTGGATTCAGTAACTCATGATATTCACTTGGAAAATCGTTTTTTAAATTAAATACTCTGATTAAACCATCTTTAACTATTGAATTAATATTTTTTGTGAGCCTATTTAAGGCTGCTGTTTTTAAATTTTCACCACCACATCTTGCTGTATATTTAACATGCATGATGATATCAGAGATGCTATTGTAATTAAACTGTGCAATTTTCGGATCCGGCAATTCCAGCTTCCATGAACTTATGACACCGGCACCTTCAAATGGTAAGTATCGTTCATCCCTGAAGTTCAATTCAAAGACACCACTATCGTTTTGTGCGGAACTGGTTGCAATATTGTTGACTGGAATTACGTTTTGATTTAATTCAAGGGTATCAAGATTAGTGTTTATCCGAATTTTATTACTTTTTAATTGCAAAGTGCAGTTAACCGAAGTATACGGACCAACAATACAAGGGATAGACAGACTTACCGATTTAATTCTCCTGAAATGATGTCCCGCATAATCCAAATCAAATAATGGCTCCACTAATTCTATATCACATGAACCCGTTTGCTTCAACATTAATAAAGCAGCCGGATTGAGTTGTGCTATGGAAACATGTTTTATCAATTCGAATTCACGTTTGTTTTGTTCAAGATAATCCAGTTCCATCCGTCTTAAATCAAATTGCAGCAGCTCGCCTGTAAGTAATCCCTTTTTCAAACTATCCCAGGTACCAAATTGAAGGAATTGCTTTGAATCGGAATCGTAAAATCCTAATTCATTATTAAAACATTTCTGTGCTTTCAAGGCAATATCATATGCTAACTGATAACTTTGAAAATAGGTTGCTGA
>JAQBNI010000088.1 GCA_028288625.1 Bacteroidota bacterium
AGGCGAATATACGCGGAGGCAGCGGATGGGCTTACGGCGTGGGTTCGCGGGTTGCTGTGATCCTCGACGGACAAACCATACTCTCCCCCGATCGAGGCGATGCAAAGTGGTCGCTGTTGCCCATCGAAACTACAGGACAAATAGAAATACTAAAAGGCGCTTCTTCCGTATTATACGGTTCGTCAGCAATGAATGGAACAATACATCTTGAAAGTATTGTTCCAACTAAAAAACCACTCACACGCTTTAGTGTTTTCACATCTTTTCTCGCGCCGCCAAGACGCAAGGTGACTAAATGGTGGGATTTTCCATTGCCTAGTCTCGGAGCAAGTTTTATGCGTGCCCATAAGGTTACAAATAATTTTGAGTACGTAGTGGGTGGAAGTTTTTTTCTTCAAAACCTTCCTTACGAAGGCGGACAGGAATATCTGGGAAGATTAACTTACCGCACAAAATGGATTAGCAAGAAAAATGAACGCATTAGCTGGGGAGTTGCAGGAAGCCTGATGTATAACCGAGAATCGGAATTCTTTTACTGGCAGAATAAGGATGATGGAGCATTCAGACCCGGAGCAAGCAATAATTTTACAAATATCAGGATCACTGTTGATCCATATTTAGCTGCATACGACAGGAAAGGGAATAAACATGAATTGCTAACACGGATGTATTTTAATCACCCTTCCTTGCATACCAAAACTATACTTGAAAATATCGACTATAGGTTTACAAAACAGTGGGTGGCAAAAAACCTGACATTGATCGCAGGCGTTGACGAACAATTTTTATGGATAAAAATTCCTTCTTTTATCGGTAACGCAAATAAGGTTGGCAACTTGTTCGCAGGATATATGCAGCTGGATAAAAAATATAAAAAGCTCACACTCTCCGCCGGTGTTCGCTTTGAAACATTTGCTTACCTGAATAAGTTTGGTGTGTCAGGCTCCGAATTCAGGGATGAGAAAACAGGCAAATTAAAATTTTATCTTCCCGGTCAATGGAAGGGCGGTTTAAATTATCAGGCGACCAAAAAAGCTTCCATCAGGTTTAACCTCGGACAGGCTTACCGTTTTCCAAGCTTCGGCGAAAGATTCGTCAACGAAACTTTAGGTACTACCACATTACATACTACGCAAGTAGGATGTTCAACCTGCGATTCTGCATACAATGTGAGCACACTGGCCATTCTTCCTAATGAAAATCTTCTTCCTGAATATGGGTGGACGGCAGAGATTGGGTATCAACAAAAAATAAGTTCTAAAGGAAATAAATACCAGGCATTATTTGATATCGCTTTTTTCTGGCAGCAATATAAACGGCTGGTGGATTTTGGTATAGATCTTTCCGACACAACAACCAACGCTTATGTAAAATTAAAAGCGCAGAATATTTCCAATGCGCGCATTGCCGGTTTTGACTGGTCTTTAAAACAAGTGATCACTCAGAAAAAACATGTTTTGAATATCACTACAGGTTATACTTATACGCTGCCAATAGAAGTAGATAAATATCTCGGTTACCACCTCGACAAGATCGGACCTTATTTAGGCGCTTTTTTTAAACACATGGTGAAACCCGTCACAGGAGATACAGCGAGCTATATATTAAAATACAGGAACCGGCATTTAGTCACGATTGATGTGGAATATGTATTTGATAAAAAACTCTCTCTTGGGTTTGATGCAAGATATTACAGCAATATGGAAAATTTTGATAAGCTCTTCCTTGCTATCCCGGGTTCAGGTTACCAGGAATACTACAACGCTATGCCTAAACACGGCAATTGGGTGCTCAATGCAAGGGCTTTCTATACTTATAAGGACAAGCATACATTTGGCGTAATAGTAAAGAATTTAATCAATAAAGAATACTGGCTGCGGGTTGGAAAACTTGAACCTCCATTAAACTTTACGTTCCAGTACCGGCTCGAATTTTAAACATAAAAATATATCATACATAATCCTCTCCTTTCGGGAGGATTTTTTATTTTTAGAGAATGATACTTCCATCCTATTCTTATTACAACCAGCTTTTTAAAGACCTGCAAATGCCGCTCGCGTGGTGCGATGTTGATTTGCTCGATAAAAATATTACCGACATCGCAGAGCGCGCGCACGGAAAAAATAAAACGATACGTATCGCATCCAAATCTGTACGGTGTACTTATGTTTTAAAAAGAATCCTGGAAAGAAATCATGTTTATAGGGGATTTATGTGCTTTTCGGGTAGAGAAGCATTGTTTTTAATAAGTCAAGGTTTTGATGATATTTTACTCGGTTATCCGATCGTCAATAAAGAAGAAATATTTGATATCTGCGTTGCAACAAAAAATGGTAAGAAAATTATTTTAATGGTCGATTGCGAAGAACACCTGCAACTCATTAACTCTATTGCAAAAGAAGTTGGCGTAACTCAACGGTTATGTATCGATATTGATATGTCATCTGATTTTCCCGGCATACATTTCGGCGTATTGCGATCACCGATCACTACTGTTGCAAAAGGAAAAAGACTGGTAGATCGTTTTGATAGTTATACGAATATTGCTTTGTCGGGCGTGATGGGATACGAAGCGCAGGTTGCGGGCTTGGGAGAAATGAATCCTGCAAACGGTTTGAAAAATTATGTGATCCCACTTTTGAAAAAAAGATCTATTGCCGATTATTCAAAAAGAAGGCAAGAGATCGTTGCGTATATCCGGTCAAAAAACCATCCGCTTGAAATTGTAAACGCCGGCGGAACAGGAAGTATTGAAAGCAGCAAGCAGGAAGACTGGGTAACGGAGATCACAGTGGGTTCGGGCTTTTTCTCTCCTGCTTTGTTCGATTACTATAAGCAATTCAGGCATTTCCCCGCAGCAGGTTTCGCTGCACAAATCGTAAGAAAACCGAAACCGGGTTATTACACTTGTCTCGGCGGCGGTTATATTGCCAGCGGACCCACAGGAAAAGATAAGCAGCCTAAACCTTATTTACCAACGGGTGTAACATTAACTTCTAATGAAGCTACGGGCGAAGTGCAAACTCCGTTTGAATACAAAGGACCGGAAAAAATTGATATCGGCGATGCCATTTTATTCCGCCACAGCAAGGCGGGAGAATTATGCGAGCGCTTCAATGATCTGCATATTATTTCCGAAGGAAAAATAATTGACAAAGTGCCTACTTACCGCGGGCAGGGACAATGTTTTTTATAGGGTGGGAAATAATTACTTCTTTATATACTAGTTATGCCTCACCCTAAAACGCCAAGACCGAGAGTCAACGAACAGGAAAAATGAATTACAAATTACCACCAACGCTTCACAAAATAAAAAGGGCAGCAATGCCACCCGCAAAGCGACACAAATTGCTGATATTTTATTTTCCCAAGGCATAAAGACATAGAGAAAATATGAAACTTATAACGAGAGACGATGTACAAGGATGGGCTGAGAGGTTTGATTCAAAAGGTTTCTTTCCAATTCTTATGTCAAAATTGGTTAGAGCAACAACTCCGGCAAGCACACAAGTTGATTTCCCATCTGGAAGTGCCGTTTTTATTGGTGGATGGGATGGAATTGTAAACTGCGAAGTAAAAACTGCTTATGTCCCGGAAGGAATTTCTCTGTGGGAGTTTGGGACAGAAGAAAAACCAGCCATTCAAGCAGAACGGAATTATGTAAAAAGAACTGCTGACCCGTTAGGACATGATATTTCTAACAGAACATTTGTGTTTGTTACAGGACGAATTTGGGCTGGAAAGAACGATTGGAAACAAGAAAAAATAAAAGAAGGCAAGTGGAAACATGTTGAAGTTTATGATTCCTCGGACATTGAGCAGTGGCTTGAGATTGCAGAATATGTTTTAAGATGGTTTGCTGACTATTTGAGAAAAGCGCCAATTGATGGAATTGATTTAGCCGAACAGTTTTGGAAATACTGGTCAGAGTATCGTGATATAAAACTGAATCCTGAGGTAATTACATCTGGTCGCAAAAAAGAGCAAGAAGATATTTTTAATTTCCTTGAAGGAGCACCAAACATTACATCGGTCAAAGCTACTTCAAAAACTGAGGCAATTGCTTTCATAATTGCATCTGCAAAACTATTCCCTTCAGCAGAATCAGAAAGATTCTTTTCGAGAACTTTGGTTGTTCATAACGAAGCTGCTTATAAATCTGTAGCTACAAACTTCACTTCACCGCTTATTCTAATTCCGACTTTTGAAAACAAACTACCGATGTATGCAGCAGTTTCAAATAACCATCATGTAATTGTTCCCTTAGGTGCAGACGATGAATTTGATAAGAATACAATTACATTACCAATCATTGATAGAGATGGACAAGTCAACAGTTTAGTTTCATCGAGTTTTAATAAAGATGAAGCTGAAAAATTCTCTAAAGAAGCGGGAAGGAATATTACAATTCTGAAAAAGTTAATTGGATTTCCTCATCATTCTAAAGCAAAATGGATTGAGAAAGAAAACATCAGAGAAATTATTCCTGCTCTTTTAATTGGAAGATGGAATGAAACATTTATCGGAGACATTGAGCTTATAGAAAAATTATCAGGACAGAAGTATATTGACTTCTTACCTACTCTTACCAAATGGAAAAATTTTGAAGAGTCTCCTTTACTTCAAATCGGTGAAACATGGCGTTTAACTTCACCTTTAGATTTATGGACAACTCTTTCTCCGTCTTTAACTCAAAAAGATTTTGATAACATTTATGAATGTTACACTTTAGCCTTTAAAAGCGGAAACCCTATAATTGAGCCAAAGAATAAAGATGATTTTTTTGCTTTATACAACAAGCAAAAGAAGTATTCTAATTGGTCAAGGGAAGGTTTAACACAATCACTCATTTTAGTTGGCAGATTCGGAGACGGGTTAAATATTCTAAACTTACCTCACTCACAACTTTGGGTCGATAGTATAATTTCTGACTTGCTTTATAATACGAGTGGTGAAATTTGGATTTCTGTTGATCATGAATTACCGCTTATTTCAGAAGCATCACCAACAAGCTTTCTCAAAGCGGTGAGCAATTCATTGTCAAAAGAGAAACCTGAGATTATGGATTTGTTCAAAGAAGAAGAGGGATTCCTACATAAAACAAGTCATCATACAGGATTGCTTTGGGCACTAGAAGGGTTAGCATGGTTGCCTGAATACTTAGCAGAAGCCAGTTTGATTTTGCTTAAACTTTCACGACTGGACCCGGGAGGCAATTTGTCAAATAGACCCATCAATAGTGTCTCTGAAATCTTTAAACCTTGGCACTACCAAACTCTTGCTTCCTATGAGGAGAGAATGGAAATCTTGAAATACATTACTGAAAAAGAAAAGGAAACAGGTTGGACGCTACTTCTAAGAATGCTCCCCGACCATCACGGAATTGCACACCCAACTCATAAGATGCGTTGGAGAATGTTTGACAAGAATGCAAACATTACCTACACATATCAAGAGATTTGGAAAACTCATTCCAATGTTATTGAGTTGCTCCTAAAATTATTTGATAACAACGAAATCAAATTTTCTCAACTTATAAATGAAACCGTTAATCTTTCTCATCAAGATAGAAAGACAGTATTAGATTGGACTGAGACAGTATATGCAAAAGTTGAGCAGAAGGAATACACTTCATGGGAAACAATAAGAAAAATTTTAAATCACCACAGGTCACACCCTGATACTGATTGGGCATTACCCGAAGTAGAGCTTAAAAGATTAGAAGAGCTTTATGAAAAAATTAAACCTATTGATGTGGTGAATCAGCTCATATGGCTTTTTAACGACCATTGGCCAGCTTTTCCCGAAGGATTTCTTTATATCAAAGGCGATTATGAAGGAAGACATGACAAGCAACAAAAAAGAATCGATGATGCAAGAAGCGACGCAGCAACAGTTTTTCTTCATGAGTTAGGTTTAAAAAAAACTTTAGACCTCAGAAAACAGGTTAAGGAACAATGGGCTTTAGGTGATGCGTTAGCAAGAGTAATTAAGAAAAAAGAGGAAGTTTTGACTGTTTGCGAATGTTTGAATGATGATAGAGAGCATCTAAGATTCATTCACAGTTTTATGTTTCGCAAGTCAATACTTGAAGGGTTTGATTGGATAAAGAATTTAGTTAGCGATTTGCAACAATTAGGGTTTACTGGAAAAGCGATTTCAAATATCCTAATTCCAATAAACCAGACTAAGCAACTTTGGGAATTTGTTTTTTCTTTAGCCAATGAAATACAGAATGAGTATTGGCAAAACATTTATCCATCCTTTTACCAGATTCCAACTGAAGATAAAATTTTGGGGGTTGAAATATTAATAAAACACAAGAGGTTTTTCTCTGCAATAGACATTTGCTCTCATTTTGTAGAGGATATTCCCACTAACTTACTTGCTGAACTTCTGAAAAAAGCTGTAACTGAAAAAGCAAGCGAGCCGACAAGCTTTAAAGGATATGAGATTGAAAGAATTTTTGAAGCAATTGATAAACAAAATGATTTGGAAAAATCAATTGTCTTAAACTTGGAGTGGCTTTATCTTCCACTTTTAGATTCTTACGGGACGAGAAGAAGTCCAAAAATTTTGGAAGAAGAACTGACAAAAAGCCCAGAATTTTTTGTTAATGTTCTTAAATGGATTTACATACCAAAAGATAAAGAGAGAGTTGAAGAAGAAAGAAAAGGTCTTTCCGATGAAGTAATTCAGAATAGAGCAAAACAGGCATACCACTTACTTCATTCATGGAAAAATATTCCCGGTCTGCAACCCGACAATTCAATTGATAAAACGGTGCTGATGGATTGGATAAATAAAGCAAGAAAACTTGCGGAAGAACAAAGCAGATTAGAAGTAGCAGACATGCACATTGGACAAGTGTTAGCACAATATCCTGAAAATGTAGCAGAGTGGCCACAAGAAATAATTTTTCAGGTGATAGAAGAAATAAACACAGACAGTATAAAGCGAAACTATTCTTCTGCTATGTTTAACAAGAGAGGTTCATCGTCAAGAGGACCTTTTGACGGTGGAGAGATTGAAAGAGATAACGCTTCTTACTTTGAGAAATTAGCGAACCAGTTTAAGAACAAGTATCCAAATGTTGCAGACATCTTTAAGCGACTTGCAGAAGGATATTTGATTGCTGCAAAGCGAATGGACGACGAAGCTAAGAGAGACAGATTAGAATATTGACTGCCATTCCAGTTTGGTGGTACATTTTTAATTCGCGGAAACAAACGCACAAACCAAAAATTGCAAAAAGCAAGTAATACGCACTGCGGTGCGTATCTGCAACGCGGCATACTTGTCCGCCGGAATAACCGCGCCAGCGGATACAAATAAATTATCACTGCTTCCCTGAAGCCTCATTAAACACCTCAAATAAATTTCACAGTTTTTTTACATCTATATATTTTACGGTCTCCCTGTTTATAGGTATATTCAGTACCTCAAAATCAAATATAAAAAATGGACGTATTAACATCAACGGCAATTAAAGTAACTAACCCTATCAACGGCACTATTTTATATGAAATAGATGATCCTTCGGAAAAGGAACTTCAGGATATATTTGAGCGTGCAAGATCTGTTCAGCGAAGAATTCAGGCAATGTCGCTGGATGACAGGATAAAGGAAGTTGATAAGATATTGCAATATGTGATGCAGTACCAGGATCTTATCCTCGATATCATCATTGCGGAAACAGGTAAATCACGCACCGATGCTTTTGCAGCAGAAGTGTTTGAGGTTTGCGATGTCGTCGATGTCTATAAAAAAATGGCGCCGAAAGTTTTGAAAGACCGCAACGTTGCCATCCCTGTTTTTTTAATGGGAAAAAAAGCAAAACAATTTATCGAGCCGCTTGGAACTATCCTCGTGATCACTCCATGGAATTTTCCTTTTTACCAGGTGATCGTGCCCAGCTTAATGGCATTCCTTGCAGGTAACGCAGTAATTGTAAAGCCATCGGAAGTAACTCCTTTAAAACCTTTATGGGAACATTTTTTCGCAAAGAGCGACTTTATGAAGGATGCAATACAAGTGGTTGTAGGCGGAAAAGAAACAGGCGCAAGACTCGTAGATATGCGACCTGATAAAGTACACTTTACAGGTTCTGTGCGGACCGGAAAAAGAATTATGGAAGCTTGCTCCAAACAGCTGATTGCTATTGATCTTGAGTTGGGAGGAAAAGATCCGTCTATTGTTTTTGATGATATCAATATTGACAGAACAGTGAATGGTGTGATGTGGGGAGCGTTTACAAATGCGGGACAAAACTGTACAGGTATCGAGCGCTTGTATGTTCAGGAAGGAATTTATAATAAGTTTATAGATGAGCTCGTAGATAAAACAAAAAAACTCAGACCATCTTTTCCGGGCAGAGATATCACAACAGATATGGATTGTGATGTTGGTTCGATGACAGCGCCATTCCAGGTAAAGATCGTTGAAGATCATATCAACGATGCATTGGAAAAAGGCGCGAAATTATTGTGCGGCGGAATTAAAGAGCCGGGTTCTATGCACATGGTTCCAACAATTTTGGGAGAATGTACACACGATATGAAGATCGCATCGGAAGAAACTTTTGGTCCTACCATTGCAGTGATGAAATTTAAAACCGAAGAAGAAGCGATCCGTCTTGCAAACGATTCTCCTTATGGCTTGGGCGCTTCTGTGTGGACGAAGGATATGGACCGCGGCTATCGCGTTGCTCGTGCGATCAAGTGCGGAAATGTTTGTATCAATAATCATATGCTGAACGAAGCAGATCCATACCTTCCATTCGGCGGCGTAAAAGATTCAGGTTTCGGTAGATTTAAAGGTGAAGAAGGATTGCTGACTTTCTGTAATTTAAAATCTGTGCTGGTAGATAAAATGAGCGACATGATCGATCCGCACTGGTATCCGTATACAGCAACAAAAACAACACTCTTAAAGAACTTGATGGATAGCTGGTTCAGCAAGAGCAGGAAGTATATCAAGTTTGCGGTGAACGGTTTGAAGATAGATACGATCGGTAAAAAAGAAAGACTTAAATAATTTGAAAATTTGAAGATGCGTTAATTTGAAGATGAAAAACATTTTCGTTATCGCAACAATTTTCAAATCATCAAATTTTCAAATCATCAAATTACAATATGGTTTACGATTTTATAGTTGTTGGTTCAGGTTCAGGTGGCGGATCTCTCGCTTATTACCTGAATAAATCAGGTGCAAAAGTTTTGTTGCTCGAAGCAGGAAAATTTTACAGGAAAAATACTTTCCCGAGAACGGAAGCGGAAACCTCTGCAGATTTATACTGGGGCGGAGGAATTGAATTTGCCAAAGACGGTAAGATGGGATTTCTCCGAACAAAAATGGTTGGCGGATCTTCTATTGTTTACCAATGTTTAATGGACAGGTTTGATGATAATGCTTTTGATGCATGGAAAGATGAAAGTGGCGTGGACTGGTTTTCAAATGCGACAATGAATGAGCACTACAACCAGGTAGAATCGGATATGGCGCTTCATACGTTCACTGAAAAAGAATGGAATCGCAATGCAAAATTATTTATAGATGGCTGTGATAAAAATGGATATAAATGGGCAAATCTGCGTCGTGGTCAATCAGATTGTGCATTAGAAAACGGCAACGATTGCATTGGCTGTCTGGGTGGATGTATTCGTGATTCCAAGCAAAGTTCTCTTGTCGCATTCATTCAGAAAGCAGAAAAAGAAGGTTTGGAAATTCAGGCAGATACTGAGATACATAAAGTTGAGCCAGGCAACGAAACCTGTAAGATTCATGGAATGCAAAATGGAAATAAAGTATCCTACGAAGCAAAGAAAGTAATTCTTTCCGGCGGTGCATTCGGAACAACAAGAATGATGTATATGTCGGGATTTAAAAAGAAGCTGCCGGCTTTAGGAAAAAAGTTTTCTTCACATCCGCAGTTTATGTGGATCGGTTTTCAAAATGAACCTGTAGATGCTCATAAGCTTGCATTTCAAACGGTGGCTTCAAAAGATCCTGAATTCAGAAAAAAGGGATTTAAGCTGGAGAATGTTTTTGCACCTCCTATCTCCTTAGCAATGTTGATAAATATTACAGGAAGCAAACACCAGGATTACATGAAAAAATACCGCTACATGCAATGCATTGAAGTTGCAGTGCGTGATGAGAATGTGGGAGAAATTATTTCAGATAAAAACGGTAAGCTCACGATAAGCAAACCATTAACCGACCAGGATAAAGAACGAAAAACAAATGGGTTGCAGGCGATCAAAAATATTTTATTGTCTTCAGGCGCGAACGAAGTCTTCGAATCAAATTTTTATTTCGGCTTGCATTTGATGGGCGGTTGTGTGATGGGAACCGATCCTTCGAAGTCAGTTGTAAACCCTGAGTTCAATGTTCACGGTGAAAAAACATTGTACATTACCGACTCAAGTATTTATCCGAATGCTCCGGGCATCAACCCGGGATTAACAATTAAGGCGTTATCGCATAAACTTTCAACGCAGTTGATCAAAGGGTAATGATGAATGTTGAATGATTAATGATAAATATAACTTGCCCATGAAAAAGAATATTGTTAAAGAAAAAAGTCTTGAGTTATCATTTATGGCAATTGATATTTATAAAGAATTATTAGCTAGTAACGAGTACATACTATCTAAACAATTCTTACGCTCTTCAACAAGTATAGGAGCAAATATTTTTGAAGCAGATGGGTCTTATTCAAAAAAAGAATTTGCTTCTAAAATGAGTATTTCCAGTAAAGAAGCAAAAGAAACCGCATATTGGACAATATTATTAAAGTATGGAAATTTTATCGATAGAAATTGGGAACAATTCGATAATCAATTATTAGAAGTAACTAAACTTCTAACTGCGATAGTAAAGACATCACATACCAGAGAATTTATTAATCATTAATCATCCATCATTAAACATTCTTATGAATCATTTCTCAAACAGAGCAATCACCGGCATCACTAAGGTTGGAGATATTTATTGTCCGAAGAATGGAGAGTTTCCTGCATTCAGTGAAGCTGCAGGAACACAGTACTTAAATAACCTTGTGAGTAATGTACCGGAAGATGATTTTTCTTCGCTGAATTTAGTGCTCATTATTTTTTCATTCCTACCTGCTTTTATTTTAAAATGGCTGATAGGAGTTTTTGAAAGATCGATGGATAATCCGGGCGATAGTATTTTACCTTCCTTGCTTCGCCAGTTAAACCTGGGCTTAAGAGGCTTATGTTATTCTGTTTATTATTCAGAATTTTCCAATCCGGAATATAAAGGAAGGACTCCCCTGCAGATCATTGATTATCATCTTAACCGCGTTGAATTAGAGCCTGTGAAAAGTGAGGCAACGTTTGTTTAATTGATAAGGTCCTGAAACAAGTTCAGGATGACGGCAGACTATGTTGAAGTTTTCAATTTTAATTTAATACCATACTTTGGCTTCAACGTCACCAAAGGCTCAAACGCCACTTCATGACCTTTATCCAATTCAAAATCGAAATGATATAATAATTGTGCAAGCACGATCGTGATCTCCATTGTTGCAAAATAAAACCCGATACACATTCTCGGTCCGCCGCCAAAAGGATAATATGCGTCACTATTCAGCAAAGGATTATTTGTTCCTTCAAAACGCTCCGGAATAAATTCATCCGGCTTTTGCCAATACGCGGGATTGCGGTGTAAAAAATAAGTACTTAACACGATCAAAGTCTTCGAAGGAATTTCAAGATCTTTCACCATATCTACTTCCTTGCTTTCTCTTGTTAAAATATACGCCGTCGGATACAAGCGTAGCGTTTCATCAATCACACATTTTAAATACACAAGCTGCTTATAATTTTCTATGGTTAACTTTCCATCCGTCATTACAGATCTTAACTCTTCTTTCGCTTTTTTATACGCTTCCGGATGCATACACAAATTATACATTGCCCATGCAAGCGTATAGCCTGATGTTTCATGACCTGCGAGATAAATAGTGAGTAATTCATCGCGCAGCTGCTTATCGCTCATCCCTTCACCTGTATCTTCATCACGTGCATCCATCAGCATACTCAACAAGTCGTTTTTGGGAGGCTGATCTTTACGCTTATTAATAATTTCATACAAAATATGATCAAACATGCGCAGCGTGTCATCAAACTGTTTTTCAGTACCGTTTACTTTCGCCCAGAGATTATAAAAAGGGATTCGCAGCATCTTCACTACATGCGCCTGGATGAAGTAAATATAATTTTGAATATTCGTCAGCTTATC
The DNA here is from genome assembly GCA_028288625.1 of Bacteroidota bacterium. Classification (GTDB taxonomy): domain Bacteria; phylum Bacteroidota; class Bacteroidia; order Chitinophagales; family JADIYW01; genus JADJSS01. The sequence goes on from JAQBNI010000088.1 coordinate 12,271, forward strand.
CGATACATCAGAACCCAGCAATGTTTCAATCACTACTCTTGAAGTGAGTTGCATCATTTCCGTATCAATATATATATGCGCAGCATTTCTCTCTTTTAATCGCGACACATATTCCAGCGTCATGGAATTCATCGTATCAAAAAAACCTTCAAGTCGCTTTTTATAAAACGCAGGCTGTGCTAGCCGTCTTTGTTTAAACCACGATTCTCCTTCGCTTGTGAGCAGCCCGTTACCTAATGCAAGCTTCAGTAAATTCCCTCCGTAATCTTTTCTATAATTTTTATGATTTAATTGAAGGATATGTTTGAAAACTACTGGATCACACGTGGCAACAACAGATTTATTCAAAGGAAGCTTGAAAGAAAACGTATCTCCTTTCTTACTGAAATGGTTACCCAGGAAGGATAAAATATCCTTTGAGATCTCCGGTGCATTCCCAATGACCGGCAGGGTTGCTATTTTAGGTAGTTTCATTTCACTATTTATATAAAAGTACGCAATATCAATAATAGTGGATAATGATGTAATGGATTTTTATATAGAATCCGTATTTTGGGAAATACAAATAAAAAATAACCATCTATCCGGTAAAATTCACGGATTAGTTTAAACCACAGATACGATACATGTTCCCTAATTTATTTTACATATCAGAATATATTTATTATACCATTAGTTCGCTGAATAAATACACGATCCATTCGCCGTATGTATACAAGCTGGTGACAGAAGTTTTTGAGAAACAATTATTTTATGAAGATTATGAAAGGATCGAAGCGCTTCGCGATGACCTGAAAGATAACGATGCAGTGATCGATGTAGTAGATCTTGGCGCAGGTTCAAAAAGTTTAAAGACAAGAAAAAGAAAGATCAGCAAGATCGCCCGCAAGAGTGTAAAGAAAGAAAAGTATGCGCACCTTTTATTTATGATGGTGAGATACCTGAAAGCAAATTCAATTTTAGAGCTTGGAACTTCACTCGGAATTACTACAGCATATCTGGCTTCCGCACATCCAAATACAAGAGTGATCACTGTGGAAGGCAGCGAATCGATCGCAAAGATCGCAGAAGAAAACTTCAGGAAGCTGCGGTTAAAAAACATTGAACTGATCATTGGAAATTTTGATGATGTACTTCCGAAAATATGCGATGAAATAAAAACATTCGATCTTATTTTTATCGACGGCAATCACCGCGAAATACCCACGATAAATTATTTCAATACGGTACTGCCTTATTGCCATAATGAAACCGTTATATTACTCGATGATATTCACTGGAGTGAAGAAATGCAGGAAGCATGGGAATACATTAAGAACCATGAGAAGGTAACGCGAACGATCGATATTTTTGAAATGGGAATTGTCTTCCTTCGAAAAGAGAACCGGCAGAAAGAACACATGCTGATCACTTACTAATTTTCATCCAGGAATTCTTTCAGGTGTAATGCATCTTTCGATTTTAATTTCCCTGCTTTTATCAACCTCATCTCCCGTCTCGGCATTGCATCGATATATAATTCTTTTTCGCGTTCGGTTTCAGCTATCACTTGTCTTAACTTTACCGGCTTGTGATTAAAATCCAACCCAACAAAAGTGAAAAACGCTTCGTGCGATTTTATTTCTTCCTGTGTTTGAATATTCTGTTTAAACACTTCACAAATCACTTCCATGGATGTATTAAAAGCGCGTGTAACAAATGACCGCAGGATAACAATATCACCAATTTTTATAGGCAGGTTGAAGGATACATTATCGAGACTTGCAGTAACCGAAATAGCGCCGCAATGCTTGATCGCGCTTATGCCCGCGCACACATCCATCCAGCTGAGTAAGTGCCCCCCCATCAGGTTTCCGATGGGGTTTGTATGCGCCGGCATGATCAGTTCCGTTTGAATATTGAGCGTATCAATAACTTTTCTTCCTTCCATGAGCGCAAAGTTAAAAGTTATTAGTAAATAGTTATGTGTAAAATGGAAATTAGAATCAAAATGAATAATTTTCTACTTTTGCGTGGAAGTATTGAGTATTAAGTATTTCGTATTGCGTACTGAGATTTTATCTTACGACTTATAACTCACGACTTACGACTATATTGGCTGCGTAGTTCAACTGGATAGAATGTCAGATTTCGGCTCTGGAGGTTGAGGGTTCGAATCCTTCCGCGGTCACAGATGAGAGTACAAATCCCCGAAAGGGGATTTTTCTTTTTCGAGTAAGAAAGCGTGCTTGCACAAGCTTTCGAATGAGAAAAAGAAAAGAAATCACAAAGTGATTTGTACTTTTTGACAATGGACAAAAAAGGATCATGAAATAATCCTTCCGCGGTCACAGATGAAAGCACAAATCCCCGAAAGGGGATTTTTTTCTTGTTAAAAGAGAAATTGTGCTTGCACAAACTTTAACTATAATAACTATTAATAAAAAAGACCGTCCGAAGACGGCCCAAAATTGGGTTGGGGAACTTATTTTGATTGGATTTGCTCCGTGGTAAATATAAAATAAATTTTTAATACTTCTTATATTTGATACACACAGCAGAGGCAAAAATAATTGTTTCGCAAACTAATATTTTTTGTATGGAGAAATTCTAAATCAACCTGCGGATTGAATTAATGCTGTAATACTTCGCGGTGATTTCGCGGTTATTAATTTGAGGTGAAATTATCCTGCAAAGTTTATTTCTTAGTTCTATACTTTATCGTAAATATTACGATCAACACGTTTACAATTAATGAGAATGTATTGGAGATAATCAGGATCAGATCGTTTCTCTTAAAACCATAAGCTATCCAAAGTGCTAATCCGGCAATTAGAATTCCAACTGTAAACATAGAAATGCTTTGCGATTTTTTTTCTTTAATGATCGTTATTAATTGCGGCA
>JAQBNI010000157.1 GCA_028288625.1 Bacteroidota bacterium
TGTAGATAATCAGAAAAGCACCCTGGTACAAAAAATTAAAGATACGATCATTGAAATGGTCTGGCTGGAAGAAAAACTGCCAACCTCAAAAATATCATCTTATATAGCTGAAAAATTGAATCACAGCTACGGTTATCTTTCCAATCTTTTTTCCGAGGTCACTTATACTTCTATTGAGAATTATATTATCATTCAAAAAATTGAACGTGCAAAGCAAATGATCATAGGAGATGAACTCACGCTTACAGAAATTTCATACAGGCTGAATTATAGCAGTGTCGCGCATCTGTCAACACAGTTTAAAAAAACAACAGGATTAACTCCATCCGCGTTTCAGCGGATAATTAAAAAAAGAAGATCAAATAATGGTTCTTAACATTTAAGAACTGTTTTTTTTGTATTTTTATTCAATAACATCTGTTTATATGCCCAAAGAACCTATACGTATACTTCTTGCTGATGATGATGAAGACGATCGGCTTTTTTTTAAAGATGCGATCGAAGATTTGAAGATGAACACTATTGTTACTACAGTAAACGATGGTATTCAGCTGATGAATTATTTAGGCGACAGCGAAAACCAGCTTCCACACGTGGTTTTCCTCGATTTAAATATGCCAAGAAAAGGCGGTATAGAATGTCTGCAGGAAATCAGGAACACCAAGGCGCTTAAAGACTTATCTATTGCCATTTATTCCACCTCCGGATCGGAGCACGACATAGAAGAAACTTTCATCAAGGGAGCAAATGTCTACATAAAAAAACCAAATGATTTTACCTCTCTCAAAAAAGTATTATCCGAAGTGATCAGCATCAACTGGCAATATCATACTTCAGGCTTAAATAAAGAAACATTTTTATTAAGTATCTGAAGCGAGGTTTTCTAAAGGTATATTTTATGAGTTTTATCAATAGTAAAATAACCTCTCCAATTTTTACCGGTATTTTTATTACTTCTCTTATCCTGTTATTATTTATCAGCAGTATCTCCTATCGCCAGATGAGATCTACAGACGAATCCGGTAAGCAGGTAACACATACATACAGAGTACAGCTGCTGCTGGCTGAGTTATTTTCCGATCTTAAGGATGCGGAAAGCAGCCAGCGCGGCTACATCCTTACGCACGATAGTACATTTATGAAACAAATGAATATCGACCTTGAAAAATTTCCTGTTGTTTTTGAAAAGATCAGATCGATGACTGTGGATAATAAGGCTCAGCAACAAAGGTTGGGTTATTTAAATGCACTCATAAAAAGAAGGATCGAAATTTTAAATGAAACCCTTGCGCAAAGCAATCGCAGAATGATGGTTTCGGAAGCTATATTAACTTCCGATGCTTTAAAGTCAAAACTGTTAATGGGCAAAAACGTAATGGATCTTATCCGCCGCGAAATAACTGAAATGGGTGAAATGGAAATGAAGCTTTTAAAAGACAGGGAAGAAAAACACCAGGATGAGATCGCTTTCAATCCTATTATGTTATTCCTTCTTGCATTTTTTTCCCTGATTGTATTTATAGCGTCTTTTTATAAGATCAATAAGGATGGAAAAGAGCTTAAAGTTCTCAATCAAAAGATCCTTAACAGGAATCGTGATCTCGAGCAGCAGATCCTGAGCGAATTTACAGAGAGTTTTGCCGTGTATAAAACAGGTGACGAATTTTTCAATTCCCTGACTAAAGATATCGCAGCGAAGACCGGGCTCGACTATGTCCTGGTCGGCGAACTCGCTAAAGCCGGCGACCAGAACGTTATTAAAACATTTTCCTTCAGTGAGTTTGGTCAGGTTTCAGAAAACATCCAATATGCGCTCGCCGGTGGACCGAGTGAGCAACTGACACCCGGAAATCTTTATAGTTTTCCGGCAAAGTGTCGTTTTATGTTTGAAAGCAACCGGTTATTCCAGCAATTTAAAGTAGAGGGATATATCGCCTATGCCCTGTCTGATGCTTATGGAAATGCTATTGGCTTGATCGCAGTGATGGACAAAAGAGAGATAAAGGAAATAAATTATGTGGAATCATTGTTGAAGATCGCGGCGAAACGCGCGGAACTTGAACTTGACCGCACATTAAACAGTAGGCTGCTGGCAGCTAAAAATCTCGAACTTGAAAGACAAAATACGGAACTGGCGTCATTCAACCACGTAGCAAGTCACGACTTGCAGGAACCTTTGAGGAAAATACAAACTTTTATTTCACGCATTTCTGAAAAAGAAACGACAAACATCTCTCCAACCGGAAAGGAATATTTTGAAAGGATCCAGATATCTGCAAACCGTATGCAAATGCTGATTGACGACCTTCTTACCTTTTCACGCACAAACAAAGCGGATCAGATTTTTGAAAGCGTTGATTTGAATGTTCTCCTCGAAAACGCGAAACATGAGCTGGCGCAGATCATTGAAGAGAAGGACGCACACATTCAGTCTGTGCATTTACCTACGTTAAATGTAATCCCTTTCCAGTTTCAGCAGCTGCTCATTAACCTGATTTCAAATTCCTTAAAGTATAGCAAGCCGGGAATTACCCCGTTGATCAGAATTACAGTGGAAATTATAGATGGAAAAAATATTCCAAGTACGAGAGCGGAACATCAGAAAAAATATTATAAAATTTCTTTTATCGATAATGGCGTTGGCTTCGAACAGCAATATGCAGAAAATATTTTTGTTCTTTTTCAACGATTACATGGAAGATCCGAATATACCGGCACCGGCATCGGGCTGGCGATCTGCAAAAAAATAGTGGAGAATCACCAGGGATTTATCACCGCAGAAGGAAAGCCGAATACCGGTGCAGCATTTCATGTTTTCCTGCCCGCTTCATAAATTTCCCTTCATAGTTTTTACAATCTTAGTGGATCTTTATCCACTTTTGTGATTTAAAATTCACATGAAAATGATATAACATTTCCCACAATTCATGTAACGCTTTCCAATGATGCCGCGCATATCTTTATGATGTTAAAAAATATTCATAACGTATAATTCATTAGTATGAAAAACCAATCAAATTTTATGAAAAGAACATCATGGCCATATTTCATGCCAATTATATTGATGATAATATTTGTTATAACGTCTTGTAACAATAAACAAAATGAAACTGATGTTACAGAACAATCAGCAAAAAATGAAACGGAAGTATCACAGATACAAAATGATGATACAGATACAAGTGCTGTAAATGATTCACAATTTCTTGTGGATGCAGCGGAAACAAATTATCATGAAATAGCATTAGGACAAGTGGCACAGAGGAATACAAAGAATGGAGATATACTAGCATTAGCTAAGATGATGATCGAAGAACATACGAAATCATTAGGCGAATTAAAAGCGCTTGCAGATAAAAAAAGTATCACACTGCCAAATTCAGCTTCACCCCAGGAACAAACAGACCTTGTAAAAATGAAAGGAAAAGATTTCGATAAAGCTTATGCAGATGAAATGGTAAGCGGACATAAAAAAGCGATTGAAAAATTTGAAATGGCTTCAAAAAACTGTAAAGATCCGGATATAAAATCCTGGGCGAGTGCTACGCTTCCGACCTTACAAAAACACCTGGAGCATTCTATGGAATGTCAGAAAAAAACAGCGTCATTATAACAACCAATAATAATTAAAATACATAAATATCATTAACACTAAAAAAACAACTAAAAGATGAAAACTACAACAGCATCAAAATCAAAAGGCAGCTCTAACGGCTCCAGGGCTAACGGTTCTTCCTCTAAAAACGGAAACGGTTCAGCGAAAGCGCAAAGCAAAAAATCGCCTGCGAAAGGGAATTCGGGGAAATCGTCAAAGGATGAAGCACAGGGACTTCGTGAATTATTCGTAAACGAGCTGAAAGATATTTACTGGGCTGAAAAAGCTTTAACAAAAGCAATTCCTAAAATGATTAAAAATGCTACTTCTGATGAATTGGTAGATGCACTTACGGAACACCTTGAAGTAACTGAAGAACAGGTAAAGCGTGTAGAGCAGGTGTTTGAACAGATAGGTGAAAAAGCTCAGGCTAAAAAATGCGAAGCAATGGCAGGATTGATCAAGGAAGCACAGGAAATTATGGAGGAAACTGAAAAAGGTGTTGTTCGTGATGCAGGTATAATTTCTGCGGCACAGAAAGTAGAACACTATGAAATTGCATCTTACGGAACATTGTGTGCCTTCGCTAAAACGCTTGGAGAAGATGAAGCAGTTGAACTGTTAGAGGAAACATTGAATGAAGAAAAAGAAGCGGATGTTACATTAACTCAAATTGCAGAATCTTCTATTAACATGAAAGCAAGTGAAGAAGATGAAGAAGACGAGGAGGAAGAAGACGAAGAAGAGTATGAATCAGCCGGAACAACAACTTCAAAGAAAAAATAAAATATTTAATAACCTTTCAAAATATAATAAAATGAAAGAGAATCAAAAAGACCAATCGGTTCAAGGTAACCCAGGTGGTCAACAGCAAAGATCCGATCAAAACAGGCAGCAAAATGATCAGCAAAATCAGCGATCACAAAATCCGTCTCAAAATAAAAATACGGAGAATCAAAACCAGGACGACCTGGAAATAGAGCAGCCTAACAAAAAGGAACGCGAAAAGAACCCAATGCAAAAGCCGTATATGCAGAATGAAAACGAACAGGAGCAAAACGAAAACGCTGGAGGCAATTACAGGCAAAATGAAGTGGGTTTTCAAAATGAGAAATCAAACAGAAAGCAGGATCAAAACTCTTCACAGGAATCTGAACCTGCAAGTGAAAACTTTAATGATACAAAAAAAGGCGTAATGGATGAAGAAGAAGAAGGTATTGGACAAGTTACAAATCGCGGTGACCAGGAAACAGGTCAGTTCTATAATAAAGATAACGGATCAGCGGGCGACAAAAACAGTAACAATAAAAATAAAATGTCATAATCAATAAAGGAAAATTAAAGTGGGCTCCGCATTCCGGAATTTAAACCCACTTTAGTTTTCTACTGGTTGATATTATTCACTTAAAATAATAATCATGGGAAATTTGCTTTATGCCATCGCAGTGATTTTAATTATTGCATGGGCAGTCGGATTCTTCGCTTACAGCGCAGGAGCCATTATTCACCTTCTTCTTGTTATTGCAATAATAGCAATAGTATTGAGGGTAATCCAGGGAAGAAACCCGGTATAAAAAAACATTGATCACTATAAAAAAAATAAATATTATGAACACAGACAAAGTATTATTAGGAGCACTTGCAGGTTTTGCAACCGGTGCATTGATGGGTATATTCTTCGCGCCTCACAAGGGTTCTGACCTGAGAAGAAAGATCTCGGATTCAGGAAGGGATTATGCTAATGATCTGAAAGACAAATTCAATAATTTTGTCGACAGCCTCAACGATAAATTTGAATCCACTAAGGATCAGGCTGAAAACGTATTGGATCAGGGTAAAGCCGGTCTGAATGACATTAGAAAAGATCATCAGAGAAATAGCCAGAAAAGCACGGCAGGAACTGCCACAAGTGGTAGTGGTGCCGGGACTTATTAAAAGTTCATTTAAAATCTTATCAAAGAAGATAGGTAACGATAAATGATAGTTATAATATCAGCGCCTGGAATTTCGTCTCATAATTTGTCCGGGCTTGAACAATAGATAATTCAGCTGGTTTAACTTCTCATACATACTCATTTATTGTTATACTGATTTATACCCGATTGAAATTTCTGCTAAGCAGAATATCGTGTGCAATTTCAACCTGGTCTTTATCGTTACCGTCTTCTGTTTTTATATTTTTCTATATTTTATTAAAGAAACACAACCCATTTTGAATCTTTACGATTGCATAATGGGATCGTATATAAATGGTTGAACAAAAATTTACAGTTGAAGTTTTTAAAATAAAGGTTTATGAAAGAAGTAAATGAAATACTAACAGGATTGAATAAAGAGTTGAAACAAGCAACACCTGTTCAATCCATTTCCGGCAATAATAAAAAAGAACTACTCTGTGCGCAATATGATATGATCGTATTTTCCCATTTAAGATGGGAGTTTGTTTTTCAAAGACCCCAGCATATCATAACACGCCTTTCAAAAAATAGGAAAATATTATTTGTAGAAGAGCCGGTACCTTATTCAGAAGAAGAAAAAGATACCGCACGCATTATTAATGCCGGTGAAAATATAAAAATAATGCAGCCGATGGTCGATAGTATAGAGGATATTGCTCCCGTTCTTCGTGATCATCTTACTGCAAACCTCGTTTCAGTTGGGTGGTTTTATTCAGCCGCCTTCTCTCCTCTTTTAGACTCACTTAATTTTGAAAAAGTGGTGTACGATTGTATGGATGAGCTGACACTTTTTAAAGGCGCTTCTCCGGAACTTATCAGGCAGGAAAAATTACTCCTTGTTGAAGCTGATATAGTTTTTACCGGTGGTAAATCACTCTACGAAGCAAAGCGTAAAGTGCACGACAACGTGTACTGCCTGCCAAGTTCTGTAGAAAAAGAACATTTTGAACAGGCGTTAAATGGTATAGCTGTACCCAATGATATTGCAGATCTTCCAAAACCTGTTGTTGGATATTATGGGGTGATAGATGAAAGAATTGATATGGATCTGCTGAGCGAAGTAGCCCATCTTCATCCTGAAGTTTCTTTTGTAATGATCGGACCACTGGCGAAGATATCAGACGACGAACTCGCAAGATCTCCGAACATACACTATCTCGGCATGCGTACTTATGAATCTCTTCCTTATTACCTGAAAGGAATTGATATTGCTATGATGCCGTTCGCAATGAATGAATCTACACGCTTTATCAGCCCAACAAAAACACTGGAATTTATGGCGGCAAGAAAACCGATCATTTCAACACCGGTCCGCGATGTGGTTAGAGATTATAAGGATGATATCAGCATCGTTACAAATGCGCGGGAATTTTCTGATGCACTGAATGATATCCAGCTACAGATAAAAACAGAGGATTCGCCCGGTGTAAATTTCGACCATATATTAGACCGCACTTCATGGGATAACACGGCAGCAAGAATGGAACAATTGATCAACGAAACAACTCACGCACATGGAAAGATATGACATAGTAATTGTTGGAGCCGGTATATCCGGCGCAGTATTGGCGGAACGTTATGCTTCTATTGGCAGAAGCGTGCTCGTGCTGGAGAAACGTGGACATATTGCAGGTAATTGCTACGATTATATTGATGAGAACGGTATCCTCGTTTCTAAATATGGCGCACATCTTTTTCACACAAACGATGAAGAAGTATGGCGTTATGTGAACCGGTTTGCCAAGTGGTATGATTGGGAACACAAAGTTCTTGCAAAGGTAGACGGCGAGCTTGTGCCCGTTCCCGTAAATATTACAACGGTAAATAAGCTGCTTGGATTAAATATCTCTTCAGAGGAAGAAATGAAAGCCTGGCTTGAAATGAACCGGTTACATATTGAAAATCCAAAGAATGGCGAAGAAGCCGCGCTGTCAAAAGTCGGACCTTATCTATATGAAAAAATATTCAAGCACTACACCAAGAAACAATGGGACAAATATCCTGATGAATTAGCGTCTTCCGTATTGGATCGTATTCCTGTAAGAACGAATTATGATGATCGCTATTTTTCCGATAAATACCAGGCGCTGCCTGTTGGCGGATATACACTTTTATTCAGGCGTCTTTTATCACACCCGAATATTACTGTGAAATTAAACACCGACTTTTTTGATATGCGGAAATATATTCACGGGTATGATAAATTGTTTTATACCGGACCTATCGATCGTTTTTTCGATTTTAAATATAATGAGAAGGACAAGCTGGAGTACAGATCGATCAACTTTGTTTCTGAAACTGTTGATGCGGAATATTTCCAGGAAAATTCTGTTGTCAATTATCCCGGTCGCGAAGTTGATTTTACACGCATCATTGAATACAAGCATTTCGGGAACCAGGTTTCGGATAAAACCACGATTGTAAAAGAATATACGGTGGATGAAGGCGAACCTTACTACCCAGTACCTAATGAAAAGAACATGAAGATTTATGAGATGTACAGGAAGGAAGCGGAAAAATTAAGTGATGTGCATTTTGTTGGCAGGCTTGCGAATTATAAATATTTCAATATGGACCAGGCATTCAAAAATTCCCTCGAAGTATTCCGCAAGCTTCAGTTCGATGAATTATTGAAAGCAAAACGAAGAATCGTAACCAGCAATCACTACATCTGATCTCCTGTTTGACATTTATTCATGAATAAAAAATCCTGCTGAAAGCAGGATTTATTTTGTGTGAATAATATAAAATTTATACCGAATTGTGTAATCAGTTAAAGGCAGAATTTGACAAAATTTGCTTATCGTTTTAATTGAGAATATAGGGAGAAATAATTCACACACAATTAATTATATATGGAAACAACAAATCGAACTGCACTCATCACCGGCGCAACAAGCGGTATTGGTTATGAGCTTGCAAAATTGTTTGCGGCAGATAATTATCATCTTATTATAGTTTCACGTCAGCCACAGAAATTATATGAAGTTGCAGATCGCTTTAAAGAATTTGGTGCAAAAAAAGTAACGATACTGCCTACGGATCTTTCTGTTGATGGGAATGCAGAAAATTTATATGCGGAAGTTAAAAACCAGGGACTGGAAGTAGATGTACTGGTTAACGATGCCGGTATAGGTGAATACGGTTTTTTTAAGGATACGGATCTCAAGCAGGAATTAAAATTAATACACTTGAATGTGGTGACTACTGTGGTACTCACAAAGCTGTTTATGAAAGATATGCTCCAGAAAAAAAGCGGTGGAAAAATATTGCAGCTGGCATCTATAGCTTCCTACATGCCACATCCGCGGCTTGCTGTCTATGCAGCATCAAAATCATTTATACTTTCTTTTACAGATGCTTTGATAGATGAATTAAAAGATACCAATGTTACCATGACTGCCTTAGTTCCCGGACCAACGGACACTGATTTTTTCAGGAAAGCAGGAATGGAAAATACAAAGGCTGCACAAAATGATCCGGAAGATCCGCAAGTAGTAGCAAAGATTGGTTATGATGCATTAATGAAGGGTGAACACCATGCGTATGCTCCCAAGGTAAGACCGCAAATAATTATGAGTTCTGTAATGTCCAATGAGCAAAATGCAGCAATGGCAGAAAAACAAATTGAAGAAGTTGGTGAAAAAAAATAATCTATGAAAGCAGTTGTATTTCATAAGCCGAAAGATGTAAAGGTTGAAACCGTAAAAGATCCCGTCCTCGAAAAACCAACAGATGTGATCTTACGAGTTACTTCAACTGCTATTTGCGGATCAGATCTTCATATCTACAATGGCATGTTCCCGCAGCCGGAAGATATGGTGCTCGGGCATGAATTTATGGGCATCGTAGAAGAAACCGGCAGTGAAGTAAAAAAGATAAAAAAAGGAGATCGTATAGTTGTACCGTTTCCGATCTCCTGCGGCACATGCTGGTTTTGTTCTCATTCCCTGCCTACGCATTGCGAAAACTCTAATCCCGAACACTACGGACCGGAAGGCGGATTAGTGGATGGTAAGGGCGGCGGACTTTACGGATACACCGATCTGTACGGAGGTTATTCAGGTGGACAGGCAGAATATGTTCGCGTGATGTATGCAGACCACGGCTGCCGTGCAGTCCCGGAAAACCTGACAGACGAACAGACTTTATTTTTAACTGATATATTTCCTACCGGATACAGTGCAGTCGATTGGGCAGGAATAAAGGGCGGAGAAACTGTGGCAGTGTTTGGCTGCGGTCCCGTTGGATTAATGGCGCAAAAGGTGGCGTGGCTGCGTGGTGCGAAGCGTGTGATCGCGCTGGATGTGCAGGAATACCGGCTGCAAACCGCAAGGAATGTTTGCAACAGCGAAACTATAAATGCAAAGGATGATGATGCGATAGAAAAAATACGCGCGATGACACACGGCAGAGGTGCAGACGTATGCATTGATGCTGTTGGAATGGAAGCAGACCGCTCTGTTATGGATCGCGTTAAAAGTGTGATCAGGCTTGAAAAAGGAACTATAAACGCCTTGCGCATGTGCCTCGATGCAGTCAGGCGCGGTGGAATAGTTTCTGTTGTTGGGGTGTATGGAATGCCGTATGATAATTTTCCATGGGCACAAATATTTGACAAAGGAATCACGATGAGAACCGGTCAGGCTCCCGTTCAAAATTATATCGATACATTATTACAATTAGTGATAGACGGAAAGATCAGGCTGGATGATATTATCAGCCACAGGCTGCCGTTAAGTGAAGCTGCACATGCTTATAAAATTTTTAATGATAAAGAAGATAATTGCGTGAAAGTAGTTTTACATCCTGATTGATCACAATAAAGATCTGATATGATATTACAACTCAATCCTGCCATATTGGTAGAAACTCCTCTTGGAACCGGTGAAGCTATTTTTATTATTGATTACGGCATGCATCAGAATAGCTGCTGGATTGTGGCATTGCAAAAGGACGGAGTAATCAAGCATTTCGATTCTAATGATGTGATCCTTTCTACCAATTATACATATGGAATGAATCTCCATAAAAATTCTTTATCACCAAATCATAACAACGGTATAAAAAACGTAAATTCAAAACACCGTGATAAAAACAAAAAGCATGAAAAAAAATAATCAAAAGAGCAATGGGCATTTTTTTGAAAGGATGGCAACAAGAGTTACTATGGTTACGGGAAGTACGCCGGCTATTATTTCAGCCTTTGCACTCGTTCTCATATGGGCTGCTACAGGACCTATCTTTCATTATTCTGAAAACTGGCAACTGGTGATCAATACGGGTACAACGATCATTACTTTTCTAATGGTTTTTCTCATTCAGAAATCGCAAAATAAAGATGCACTTGCCATCCAGTTAAAATTAAATGAATTGGTTGCCGCGCATGAATTAGCCAGCAACAGGCTTGTAGATGTTGAAAATATGACGGAAGATGAACTTAAGGTGATTCAGAAATACTACAGCAAGTTGCGTGAAAAAAATTCTAAAGAGAGCATGCAGCAGTCACGCTCAATAGACGAGCTTCAAAAAATTGAAAAAGAAGCTTCAAAAAAATAACCAGTTATTTACCTAATGAACAAGCCATCTACCATTCCTTTCTACCTTAAGATCTCACAGATCACTATGGGTTTGATCGGATTTTTTTTTATCCTATATATAGGCGCTAAAATTATAATACCGCTTATCTTTGCCACTGTACTTGCCATACTGTTAAACCCTATGGTAAACTTCCTGAATCGCAAAAGAATTCCCAGGCTTATCGCTATTTTTTTGGTGGTCGTATTCGCATTGCTGCTCATTTCTGCCTTGGTATATTTTATTGTTTCCCAGGCAACATTGTTCAGTGATACTTTGCCTCTGCTAAAAATAAAGTTTGACGAATTCGTGAGTCAGGCTATTATATGGGTAGCCGAAAGGTTTAATATCAGCATCGTTAAAGTCAGAGAGTGGATCGCCGCGGTAAAAGCGGATCTGACTACGAGTGGCTCGGGATTTATAGGTCAAACGTTGATCACTATGACGAATTTTCTGATCGTTATATTTCTTATACCGGTGTATATTGTCATGATACTTTATTATAAACCCTTGCTGCTGCAGTTTGTAAAAAAAATATTTGTCAATAGCAACCAGGATATGGTGGCTGATATTCTTTTTGAAAGCAAATCACTGATACAGAAATATCTTATAGGTTTGGTTGCAGAAGCTGCAATCATGGCAGTTTTAAATTCAGTTGGGCTCTTAGTATTAGGTGTCCAATATGCAGTTCTGTTGGGCATCATTGGTGCTATTGTAAATGTGATTCCCTATATCGGAGGCATAGTCGGTACACTATTGCCAATGATCATTGCACTGACGACTAAATCACCGGCATCTGCACTATATGTGCTTATTCTTTTTTCTGTGATCCAGTTTATAGACAACCATTATATTGTTCCATATGTTGTTGCATCCCGCGTTAAGTTGAATGCACTGGTTTCTATTATTGTTGTTCTTCTGGGCGCTGCATTGTGGGGAGTTCCGGGGATGTTTCTTTCCATTCCGCTCACTGCGATCATTAAAGTAATGTTTGACCGGATAGAGCCTTTGAAACCATGGGGCTTTTTGCTGGGAGATTCTATGCCACCGCTTCGCCGGAGTCTCTTTGTTTTCAAGAAAAAGAAAGAAACACCCGTATAGTTTCACTCCATTTCATTTCACTTTTACTTACACATAATTGTGTATTTTTATACACTATGATGAACTGGTTAAGGAATATTGATTATGCGGTCTTTCATTTTATCAACCAAACTTTAAGCAATTCATTTTTTGATTTTATTTTTCCCGTAATACGAAATCCTCACACCTGGATACCGCTGTATGTTGTACTCGCAATTTATTGTTTTTGGAAGTTTAAAAAGATGGCATGGATCTATATATTGGTGGTAGTAATTGCATTTGCATTATCAGATCATATCACTTCTGAATACTTTAAATCTTTCTTTTACAGACTCAGACCCTGTCACAATCATTTAATGCATGCCAGGTTATTGCTTGAAAATTGCGGCGGTAACTGGGGCTTTCCATCCACCCATGCCTCCAATCACATGGCGATGGCATTAACCATTATCCTTGCTGATTATTTTATTTCCAGATGGATAAAAATACTTTTTATTTCATGGGCACTGCTGATCGGGTTTGCACAGGTATATGTGGGCGTACACTATCCTGCAGATATAGCAGGAGGATATCTTTTTGGAATTATTGTTGCGCTATTTGTTAATTTCGCTGTATTTCCATTACTGAAAAAATTACACCATAGTCTGACCAGGCAGCAATCTTAGAATTTCTACAATAGAATTATTCAGATAAAGAATTCTTCCTTTGGAGGAATTGAGGGTAAAAAAAAAGGGACACGTATGGGGCTCGAACCCATGACCCTCGGTACCACAAACCGATGCTCTAACCAGCTGAGCTAACATGTCCGTATAAAGAACTGAACGACAAAGATAAAATTAAAAATGAAAAAACGAAAAAACGCTAAAACATCGGATTCTAAAACTTTTAGTGAAAATTTTGTTAATATTATCTTAACGATGTCATCTTAACTAATTTTAATAAACATTAAATAATTACTTCATATACATTTGAACC
>JAQBNI010000003.1 GCA_028288625.1 Bacteroidota bacterium
TGAAGAAATACCGAATATTATTCGGTATTTCTTCAATGTAATTAAAAACTACTTCTACATTTTCCGGTGGATCTTTCCAAATCTGCGTAGCCGATTTTTCTTCCTTGCCAATAAATGTTCCAATTACTGATTGCGGAAAAAATTTCTTATTCAATATTTTACGGCTGTCTGCAAGCACAAATACGGGTATGTCATAAGTTTTCGCAGCTGCTAATAGCAAGTGTGTCCCGGATTTTGCAATAAAAGTTTCATGCATAATAATATCGCAGCCCATTAAAATAATATCAATCTCGTTAAATATTTTTCCCATTCCACTTACGTCAATTGCTTTAACGGGAATACCTTTGGATGCAATGATCTTCACCTGTTCTCTTCCCACTTCGCGGGATGTAACAACCTGGATCACTTTGAATTTTTTCTGACTTACATCCAGCAACTCAATAAGAGATTGAATATTGATATCATTGCCATAAAGCAATAATGTCTTATTTTCAAAATCGAAATTATGATTTGCAATTTCTGCAGTTTTCCTGTCTACATTTTTCCATCGCTCATGAAATACTTCCAGCAATTCTTTGATGACGATCGGCTGGTTTTCAGGATCGATCTTTAATAAAAAGTGATTGATATAGTGATTGACAGAACTGATATTCGGCTTTTCTACAATTACTGTACGTAAACCTTTCAGCATTTCCCGCACGGAATTGGAAACCTTGTTATCAGAGATCAAAGAAATAAGGTTGTTAACCGTCTTCGTGGTGTTTTGCAGTGTTTGCACACTATCAACTAATTTGTTTTCCCGGAATATTTTAAAGATGTCCATCGATTATTCTGTAACAATATTATTTCACTTCCATTTTATATTACATCCCATACTTGGAAATTGCGTTACGCTAACAGGAATGCCGTTTAAAATATTATCCAATGCAATGCGTATATCTTTTCCATCAGAGATCGATCCAGATTTCGGTCTCGAATCATCGAGCTGCCCGCGGTACACGCATAAAAGATCTTTATCGAAAATACTGAAATCCGGAGTGCACGCCGCATGATAAGCTTTTGCTACTTCCTGCGTCTCATCATACAAATACGGAAAGGGATAATTTTCATTCTTCGCATTTTCTTTCATCAGCTCAGGGCTGTCTTCAGGATATTTACTCACATCATTAGAACTGATCGCAATAAATGAAATTCCTTTCGGCATGTAATCATTTGCCATCGCTACCAATTGCTTATTGACATGCTTTACATAAGGACAATGATTACAGATAAACATAACAACTGTTGCTTTTTCTCCTTTCAGGTCTTCCAAAGAAAAATACTTACTTGAAACGGTATCGCGCAAGTTGAAATCGGGCGCTTTATAGCCTAATGGGATTCGTATGGTTTCAGTGGCTGACATAGAATGGTCAATGGTTTATTAGTCAATAGTCAATGGTAAAATTAGTGCTTTTCAATTTTTCAATTTAAACTCTTTTCCACACTTTTGCATAAATGGGATACTTGGGACGAAGGGTCACTAACGGATCCAATTCAGGCACAAAATTCTCATCCACCTCAATATTAAATTTTTGTAATATCATCGCAAGACAAACCTGCATTTCCTGGATGGCAAAATTATTTCCAATGCATAATCTTGGTCCGCCACCGAAAGGAAAATAAGAATATTTATGCTTTTCTTTTATATTCTGAATATTGAAACGCTCAGGGATAAAATCAAACGGATCGTCCCAGACGGATTCGTCATGATGCACCACATAAATGGGCATGATGACATTTGTATATGTTGGAATTTCATAACCATCGATCACATCTTTTTCAATGGTTCTTCTTCCCATGATCCACGCAGGCGGAAAACATCGCATCGATTCATCTACCACCTGTTTTAAATAATGCAAGCCGCGAATATTTTGTGGTGTCGGCGTTTCACCATTTAAAGTATTCTTAATTTCATCCGTCAAAATTTTTGTTTTGTCCGGATTTTGTGTGAGCAGGAAAAAAGTCCAGCCCAAAGCAATTTGCGTAGTTTCATGCCCTGCAACAAATATCGTCAGGATCTCATCACGCAATTGCTTATTGCTCATCACTTCCCCGGTTTCTTCATCGCGTGCTTCCATCAACATACTCAACAGATCCTGGTGCTGTTCTTTTTGTTTTCTTCGTCGTTCTATAATAGAAAAAAACAGTTTATCCATGGAATGCAGTACGCGCGATTCTTTAATGTTATGGGGCGTTGGCACCCAATTCGGCAACTGCAACGGGTTATCAATGCGCTTCGTAATGTATTCACTTCCTTCTGAAACCAGTTTATAAATTGCATCCGTCGTATTATCAATTTCACTGTAAAAAAGCGTACTGTTTACAATATCCAGAGTGAGCTTGTATAATTCTTTTGAAAGATTAACGGATTGATCCGTATCTGCGTATTTCTCCAGATTCTGAATACATTTCTCCGTTTGCTCCACCATATTCTGAAACATCAACGCAAGCTTTTCTTTATGGAAAGCCGGCTGTGTAAGCCTGCGCTGTCTTTTCCAGAATTCTCCTTCACTCGTCAACAATCCATTCCCTAAAAACAAACGGATGGAATCGTATGCAAAACTTTTTGTATAATTTTTGTTGTTGTCAACCAGCACATATTTTATCCAATCCGGATCTGTAAGCACCACCACTTTTCTCGTAGGCACTTTGATACGATATATATTTCCAATTTCTTTTTTCTGCTTTACAAAAAATTTGATCCGCTCTTTACGCAATTGCATCATATTCCCGAAAAAAACATTCAGCGTATCGGGATGCGGGAGATCTTCGAATTTTTTGGTGGCTAACATACGTGGATATTTCTTGCTGAGTAAGTTACGTGACTTTTCGAAATTTACCTTTAACATAAGATGAAAAATGCCGGCAAAACACTATGGAAATGGATAAAGCGATTGATTGTCGGTTTTTTTGTACTTAGTATTCTTTCCACTATTTTATTCAGATTTATACCAATACCTGTCACACCATTGATGCTGATGCGTTGCGTGGAACAGATGGTAAACGGTGAAGCACCTAAAATCAAGAAGGATTGGGTGAGCTTAAAAGAAATGTCGCCCAATCTCGTACTTGCGGTGATCTGTTCGGAAGACCAGAAATTTTCAGAACACTTTGGATTTGATTTTGAGGCAATAGAAAAAGTGTCAAAGCAAAATGACAGATTAAAGAAAAGAGGGAAACCGATAAAGGGCGCAAGTACGATCAGCCAGCAATGTGCGAAGAATGTTTTTTTATTTCCACAGCGAAGTTATATACGCAAAGCATTTGAAGTTTATTTTACATTTTTAATAGAAATATTCTGGAGCAAGAAAAGGATCATGGAAGTGTATTTAAATGTAATTGAAATGGGTGATGGTATTTACGGCGCGCAGGCTGCAGCGAAGACCTATTTTACCACCGATGCTGAGAATTTGACTGCTGCTGAAGCGGCTTTAATTGCTGCGGTTCTCCCTAATCCGCGAAAGTGGAGTCCGGCGCATCCATCCGGATATATTGTAAAAAGAAAAAACTGGATATTGCGGCAGATGGGACATTTGCGTGGTACTATACAGTTATAATGATGAATGTTGAATGAAATTGGTAATGAAATAATAAAATAATAAATCTCAGGTTAATAATTCCTGATAACTAATAACTTTTACCTTTGACACTGAAAATTTGAATTGATGAAATCCTTAATTTTTGCTGTCATACTGTTGCTATCATTTACGCTTCATGCCGGCGATGTGTATCTCTGTAAATCTTATTCTGCAAAAGGCGGACCGCAGGGTGTAAGAGATCACTGGAAAGCAAAAACAGACAAGATCTGCATAGCTTACCATCATGATAAATATTATACAGATACGGCGACCTATAAACTAAGTATTGCCAAACGCGTGGAAAAGTACTATTTCGCTCGCTTTATTAATAAGGAAGTGAAAGTAACCAAGGGCACTAACTGGACGGTGGCATATTATAAAATACAGGAACCCGGTGATTATGTGATCTCTATTATAGACAACCATGGATATATCCTCGGAGAAAGTTATTGCGTTGTGAAGTAACTGTTTCTTCGTAACACTATTTAGCTATTATATTTTAAGTGAATAATGCTATTTTTGCATTTCGCTCCTAAAAATGAATTTCATTGACGCCTCTGTATACTATTCACGCCTTCGGACACATTTCCGTTTTCTCTACCTGCATTGCATAAAATACTTTACTATCCGCCGTTTCTTTATCGGCATTCTTTATTTTATATCGGTAACTATCGTGGGTCTTATAAACAGTTTGTCAAGATTGCTGGATGAGCTCATTTTTCCCAATTATAAAAAAATAATTGTAAAGCAGCCGGTTTTCATCATTAGTAACCCAAGAAGCGGAAGTACATTTTTACATCGTTTAATGTGTGTTGATGATGATAAGTTTGTTTCTAATTTACTTTACCAGACCACTTTTCCTTCTATTACGTTTTACAGGATGATACAATTCTTCAGCAGCATTGATCATCGCATTGGCAAACCGCTTCACAGGATCGTGGATTTTATAAATGCAAGAATGTTTGGCGGGTGGGATGATATTCATGCAACAGGTTTTAATAAATCTGAAGAAGATGAAGGTTTACATTTTTTATCCGGCATATCACCGAGTGTGGGTTTGGTTACACCATTTTTAAAAGAGTTCAGGGAATTGTATATCCCGGATAAGCTGGATGAAGACGCAAAAAAAAATATCAAAAAATTTTATAAAACTACGATCCAAAGATGGATGTATGCATTGGGCAGCGATAAGATCTTTCTGGCAAAAACAGTAATGAGCTCGGGAAGACTTGAAATTTTGCACGAGTTGTTTCCGGATGTAAAGATCGTATTTCTCATTCGCAACCCTTACCAGGCAATACCATCGTTTACTTCAATGTTTGCTGAGCCCTGGAGTGTGTTGCATCCCGATATTCCTACAAAGTCTGAAGCTTATCGCGAATGGGGTGAAGTGGGTATAGCATATTATAAATATTTCAATGAGCAGAAAGCTAATTTCTCAAAAGAAAACCTGGTTACTATTCTATATTCCGATCTCGTTTCAGAACCAAAAGAAACTGTACTACATATTTATGAACAGCTAAAACTGGAAGTTACTCCTGCCCTGTTAAAGCGTCTCGACAAAGAAACGATGAAGGCTGAAACTTATAGCAGCAAGCATAGTTACACATTGGAAGAATACGGCTTTGATAAAGACCATATTTATAATGAGCTGAAATTTATCTTTGATGAATTTGGGTTTGAGAAATGATCATTTTATGATGCGTACAACTAATTCTTTCAGCAGATCTGTATCTGAATTGTTTGCTGTTGCGTATAGTCCTTTTGCTTTTGCGTCGTATTCACATAATAGCTGTATGATCTCGTTTGTTTTTTCTGCCGAATAATACCGCGTTCCTGTTTTTAGATCGTCCGGCATCCAACCGCCTTTAAAACCCATCGCTTCAGAAGCTGTTTTTATATCGCGGGTACTGTGGATCACAAACAGTTTGCTGAAATGATTATATAAGAAAGCCAATATCTGAATGAGCGGCCCGGCTTTAGGATTTTTTTCAAAATATAAAACCATCTTCATCGCTTTTGAAAAATCTTTCGTGATGACTGCTTTATTAAATTCAGTAACATTATATTCTTTTGAAATACCGATATATTTTTCAATGATCTCGAGGGAAATCTCCGCATTATCACCAAGCATCACGGATAACTTATCAATTTCTTTTGCAATTCGCGACAGATCATTTCCAAGATTTTCCGCAATTACCTGTGCAGCTTCATTGCTGATCTTAAAATTTCTTTTGGTTACATAACCGGTGATCCATTCCGGTATGCTTTCATCCGCATATTTTTTAGATTCAAAATAGACACTTTGCTTTTCAATCGTCTTCGCAATCTTCGTGCGCTTATCGAGTGTTTTATTCTTGTGAGCAAAAACAAGAATTGTAGATGCAACAGGTTTCTCAAAATATTTTTCAAATACTTCCCAGTCCTTTGCCTTAAAATCCTGAGCTTCACGCACCACTACTAAACGCCGGTCTGCAAACGTTGGATATTGCTTTGCGTCATTCAGCACGCTCACCGCATCCGCATCCTTCCCGTAAAACATGGAGTAATTAAAATCTTTTTCATGCGGTTGCAATGCATTATCGGATATAAAATTTTCTATTAAATCTATGTAATAGCTTTCTTCACCACACAAAAAATATAATGGCTCAAATTTCTTTGCCTGTAAATTTTTCCATATGGTAGGTAGCGTGGTTGCCAATGTAGGTATAAATGATAAGGTAAGAAATAAGTTGATTACTTCTAATTTATTTTGTATTCAGGATTTCTGTAATATCATTCTGCATTTTTTTTGCAATATTATTCGCGGTTTTTTCGGTAGAGCTTTCTGCAAAAATGCGGATGATCGGCTCCGTATTTGAGCCACGTAAATGCACCCAATCCTGATCGATATCTATTCGCAATCCATCTATCGTGTTTTGCGGATACTTTGAATATTTTTCTTTTATTTTTCCAATGATATCTGCAAGATCAATTCCTTCTTCGATCTGAATTTTATTTTTTGAAATCACGTATTTAGGATACACGGATCTTAATGCATGCGTACTTTTATTTGATGTGGCAAGGTGAGATAAAAACAATGCTATGCCAACAAGGGCATCGCGTCCGTAATGTAATTCGGGATAGATGACTCCGCCATTTCCTTCGCCGCCGATCACAGCATTTACTTCCTTCATTTTTTCCACTACGTTTACTTCTCCCACTGCAGAAGCAAAATACTGCCCTTTATGCTTTTCCGTAATGTCTCTTAAAGCTTTTGTAGAAGATAAATTTGAAACCGTATTTCCTTTTTTGTGAGATAAAACATAATCAGCGACTGACACCAGCGTATATTCTTCGCCGAAAGGAATTCCCTGCTCATCAACCAATGCCAGGCGATCCACATCAGGATCAACTGCAATACCGAGATGTGCTTTGTGTTCTTTTACCCACGCACACAAATTCGATAAATTTTCAGGGAGCGGTTCCGGGTTGTGCGCAAATTTTCCGGTGGGTTCGCAAAATAATTCTACTACATCTGTCACTCCCAATGCTTTTAATAATTTTGGCACTGCAATTCCACCCACACTATTTACGGCATCTACAACGATCTTAAATTTTTTAGCTTTGATTGCAGCTACATTTACAAAAGGAATTTCAAGAATTTTTTCGATATGGTGAGATAAATAATCCTTTTGAGTGATATGCCCTAAGTGGTCAACATCCACAAAATCAAATTTACCGGATGCCGCGCGTTTTAATACATCCTGACCAACCTGGTCAGAAATAAATTCACCTTTATTGTTTAATAATTTTAATGCGTTCCATTGTTTTGGATTATGACTTGCAGTAATAATAATTCCTCCGTCTGCCTTTTCTGCTGTTACCGCCATTTCCACAGTCGGTGTTGTTGCTAAGCCAATATCAATAACATCCAATCCGATACCCAGCAGATTTCCTACAACAATATGATGTACCATATCACCTGAAATGCGTGCATCTCTACCAACAACAATTTTCTTAGCATCTTTTTGTTTAAGAATGATGCCGAAAGCCAGCGTAAATTTTGCAATATCAATCGGAGTTAACGCATCACCGGGTTTACCGCCGATCGTTCCCCTTATCCCGGATATAGATTTTATTAATGACAAAGTATAAAAATTTAGAGAAGCAAATGTAGGAATAATACGTTATGACTAAGCATAAACATTCCAACAGTTGTTAAAATAATTTTCAGAAAAACCAGGAAGATAATAAATGTTTAGAGGTCAGCCGTTTCTAAAGTACGATGATCTAAAATATGAGGGTATTTGCGTGATACATATTCATAAATTCCAAACAATACCGTAACGAAAAAAGCATCGCCCAGCAACGTATATTTAAAGAATGGGACTGCCATCGCAAAACATTTTGTAAAGCCTGCCGCATCCATGC
Organism: Bacteroidota bacterium; assembly: GCA_028288625.1. GTDB lineage: Bacteria > Bacteroidota > Bacteroidia > Chitinophagales > JADIYW01 > JADJSS01. The sequence goes on from JAQBNI010000003.1 coordinate 8,031, forward strand.
TATATAACCCTCCGAAAAGCCACACGCCTATATTTGTGATCACAAAAAATAAAATGGAAGAAACCAGGGTAAACACTGCTGTTTTTCCAAAATTTAATTTGTCTCCTTGTAAATTTCTACCTAAAAATATGATGAGCAATATAGAGCCGTAGACAAAAAATATAGTGTCGTGAAACAGCGTATAATGATTCATCACGGATAATAAAATATCGCTTATAAACATGGAAATAACAGGGATTAATATCGCCCATTTTTTATCTCGGAATTTTGCCCCTGCAAACAACGAAATAGCAACTACCGGAGTAAAATTAAAAGGATGTGGAATGATCCTGAAAATAACCGCAACAGCAATCAGCGCAGTGATCAACAGGAATTTTGAGTTTGTCTTTAAAGTTTCCATAGTACAAATATAATGAATAACCGTTACTTATGTCAAATGTTCAGCTTTATTTTTCAGGGAATGAGCCGTAATGTGTATTGCATGTTCCTCCTTTCCTGTCTTCAAAAAATTTACGCAGGGCGAAAGCAGAAGAAGTAAATGCAAGTTCTTTCCACGGAATTTCTTCTTCTGCAAATAACGCGGATTCGATACTCTCCTCCCCATTTCGAATGATACCGTCTTTTAGCTTTGCCAGGAAATGAATATATACCTGGTTTGCCTGAGGAAGATTGTAGACTGTCAGCACATTTTGGATTTCTATTTCTGCTCCGGCTTCTTCCCATGTTTCTCTTATTGCACCGTCTTCCGTTTTTTCAAAATCCTCGAGGTAACCCGCAGGTAAATTCCAATAACCTCTTCTAGGCTCTATTGCCCTGCGGCACAACAAAACTTTATCTTCCCACACACACAAAGCGCCCACTACAATTTTAGGATTCGTGTAATGAATGGTATTACAAGATTCGCAGACAAACCTGTCCCTGCCTTCTGTAAATTTAAATACGACAGTATTTCCGCAATTGCTGCAATATTTCAGCTGGTGAATCATGCTTAAAAATAAGAAAGCTTTTTCAAGATAAAAATTTATAAATCATCATTTAAAGACAAAACAACCGTACCCGAGATAACCATATATTTCGCCGAAAGAATAATTTGTCTTTCCATAGGCAATTATACCCAATGGCTTTACATTTGTTACCTTGTATTTTGCATGTCAAGTGACACTACCACTTTGAAATATTGATTCTTAAAATCTACCCGCATATAGGTTTCGCCCCGTTTTACATACTCCTGGAACTCTGCATCAGAATATTCTCTAAGGAAATTAGTTGGATAATAAAAAATGCTATCCGCTTTAGTTTTTCATATTGTATAGATGGATCATAATAGGAATAAAAAACTGCCTTATCGTTTCTGACCATGTCTATTAAAGTATTCATGCTGAAAAGACTGTCATTATCGTGAATATATTTCAGTATTGTTAGCGAGTCTTCTCCGTCGGATAAATAATTTGTTGAACCTGAATTGAGAATCGGGTTGATGCCCTGCGCATACGTTCCTATAAAGTGACTGATAAAAGCAATATTTTTTTCTGAAGGATTTTGTGCCTCCATCAGCTTCAAAAAATAAATGTTCGCGGAGTCATTAAAAAAATACTGTCCGTAACTATACGAATGCAGCTTACACAGTAATATGATGAAAAATAATTTTCTCACGTGATTAAAAATAAGAAATTTATCAAGTGTAAAATCAGTTCTACAGGTTAAAGTACACAGAATTAGGAATAATCCCAACCTTAAACGAATCTATTACCTGCGCATTTGAATTATAGCGAATGATCTTTCCCGCTTCATTGAAATTACCTGCATCTAAACCCCAGATCTCGCCGGTATACGGATGCACATCCAATCCATAAAATAAACGCGTAATAATGGGCGTTGAAGGCAGTGCAACTGCGGTGATAGGCATTGTATACACTTTATCATCCAGGCAAACAAAAAGCTTGCTGCCATCTCCGCTCATTGCAAGATTATCTGCAGCGCTGTAATCATTGTTAGCTGCAATGATCTGTATTTGCCTGTCAATAGTATTTGTAGAAGGATTAATGCGAACAAGTGAAGCTGCGCTGTTTCGGTGTGGAGCATATGTTGGTGGATCATAGGATACATAGCCCTTACACAATACCCATATAAATCCTTGGGCATCTTTTTCCATTTCAGTCGGTACATCCTGCACGTTGATCTTGCTGAGTTCAACATCCGTATTTGCATCAATTACACTGATGGTATGATCATTACCATAACCACCGCTGTTTGCCACATACACCTTACTGTTGATCTGCAACATTTCTTCCGGACCGTTTCCTACATTGATCTTTTTTGCAACCGTAAAATTATTCATGTTTATCACCAGCACTTGTCCTGCTCCGCTGCCATTCGTTACATATACCTTGTCTGTTGTAATACCTAACGCATAGCGCGGGTAATCCGTACCATCTGTTAAGGTTGCGACCTCTTTAAAAGTCCGCGAATCAACAACTACAACCTTCTGAGAATTATTTGCACAAATAATCCCGAAATTCCCAATGCGTGTAAATGATTGCAAAACATCACCTGTGCTCTGCCCGTTATTCGCCTGCTCAAAAATATTATTGACGACTTCGTTATTATGTGAGATGTACGAAATACTGCCGTTGTTCTTGGTATATCCGCCTTCATTTACGATTAATGCGGAGCCTGTCTCAATGTAAGTATCCACCTTGGTTGTATTGTTTACCTTCTGACAGGAAAGAACAAACACTGCAATGGTAATTACTGAAAATTTTAAATAAGTTTTCATAATGAATTATTTTGAAGTTTAGAAAAATTATAAATGAATGAAAAAGTGTAATAACGTTTAGGTTGGGCATACGAACGGATAGATTCATACGCAGTGTTGGTCACGTTGTTGATCTTAAAAATAAATTGAAGATGATGTTCTTTGATATCTGCTTTGAATGTGAGAAACATATCCAGTAAATGATAAGACTTCAGCGCGAAATACGCGAAATTTTCTTCGTCAGTAAAACGCCGGCTGATATACTGATAATTGATTCCTAATCCCAAAGAATAAATTTCAACATACATATTGGATTTAAAAGTATGCTGTGGTTTATATCGGAGATAATGCCCTTTCAGATCAGCATTATTTTCATCTTGTATAATTTGTACACGATTAAAATTGTATATCTCATTTACGGAAAATACTAAGTTTTTTGCAGCATAACTATAGGCAAGTTGTGATTCAATTCCGTATAACCTGGTAGATTTTAAATTCTTTGGTGACCAGATAATGTTAGTGATTGGAGTCCATACAATATTGTTCTTGATCTTTGAATAATAGATGTTTACAACTGCGTTTAAATGATGTTTTGGATGATCAGGAAAAACATCTATCGTATTTCCAAGATTTACAGTCCAACCCGTTTCCGGTTTTAAATAAGGATTGCCGCCCGGCGACCAATACCTGTCGTTCTGATCCGGATAACGGTATTTATCACTATATGAGAAAAGAACAGTATATTTTTTATTTGTCAGCATATATCCTGCATCAACATAAAACTGCGGACGGATATATTTAAAGGAAGAAAATGGTTGTGCGATCCGTAAAGAACCCTGCAAATCACCTTGTTTTATGCTGATATTAGAAGACGCTTCTCCCACATGATCTATCACTTTTCCGGCATATTCTTTAACGTCCGCAATTAATAAATTGTAAGTATACCCGGTAGTTAATTTAAGCCGATGAGCAAAAGTATTCTCAACATAAAAAGTATTTGAAAGCCTGTGTGTATTATACCCTGAATTGATCAGTAATACGGTATCGGTCGGACGTTTTTTATCTGTGTATTTTAAAACATCATAAGAATGAGCCAATGAAATATGGTAGCTGATCTTTTCTCCATATTTATCTACGTTAATAAAATGCCGTATAGTTGCGTCTTTCTGAAATTTATTACTTGCTTCATAGCTTCCCATAATAGAAGGAATATTTTTTTGCTTTAACTGCAGCCAGCTTCCGATAGAAATCATCACCTGATCTTTCAATTGAATAAAAATACTGTTCACTGTTCCTTCATTTTTTATTTCATTGTGATTCGCAGTATCCGTGGGATGATTAAATTTATAGTTGTCGGTATAGAGGAAATTATTTTTTGCGATCAGAGAAAAGGTGTTGGATTGAAATTGTACTTTTTTATTGCCTGCAGTAAAGCCCACATTATTCCTGTAAGTTTCAAAGCTGCCGATATCGCTTCGCACATGCAACGAAAATTTCTTATTCCAATCCGGTTTTGAATTGATGGTAATATCGCCGCCGAGAGAAGAAGTATTTGTATGGATAGTGATCTCTTCACCTGATTCTATAGGGATCAGCGAAACATCGGTGCCGCCTAGCGGAGCGGAATTTATTTTCAATCCATTCCAGTAAACATTGGTGTGATCATCATTTCCACCACGTATAGAAATGGAAGCAATATTGCCGGGACCATAAGAATTGATCTGTACAGGAGTGGTTGACTGCAGAAGATCCGCAAGATCATTTTGTGATGAAAATCTTTTTTGTAATGGCGTAATAGAAAATGTGGAAGAATTTGTTTGCCTGTTCACAGGATGATCGGTAATGCTTACTGTATCGATTTGTTGAATAGCAATCAACCCTTGCTGTGCAAAATTGTTTTTTGCCTGAATGGCAATAAACACTAACAGTAGTATGTAATTAATTTTTAATCGCATATACCTGAAATGTTTCCTCAGAACATTTTTAAGTGTGTTGAACCCGGCAGGTCTTCTGACTTACACTTTGCTGAAACCTTCCCGCCCGGATCGGACAGTGGTTGTAGCGTTCAGCAATCTAAAGTGCTTACAGCAGCTGGGACTGTACAGGTATCTCACCTGTTTCCCTTTTAATCGCAGTATTGAAACTGCAAACCAAATTCTAATGTAAAAGTAAAATTATTTTTGGAATTACAAACTAAGATTGGGATTAAATAATTCCTGAACTTTCTTTAATGTCGATTGTTGAATACATCTCAATGCTTTTTATGAAAAATTTTATTGCCATTCTATGTCTTATATTATTGAACTGTAATATGACAACTCATGCGCAGCTTAAGCCGGTGAAATACACCGACGGTAATCAGAAACTCAACGGGTTTAGCATACTGCCGAAAGACCCCTCTAAAAATAAAGCGGGAGTATTAATATTGCCTGCATGGATGGGAATCGACAAACATTCACAAACTACAGCAGAGCGCTTATCTGCCTTGGGTTACTATGCTTTTGTTGCAGACATATATGGAGAAGGAAATTATCCAAAGGATATGAAAGCCGCGGGTGAAAGAGCAGGTTATTATAAATCTCATTACACGGATTACCAGAAACGCATTCGGCTTGCTATGGAACAGCTTGTATTAAGCGGTGCGGACCCGAACAAAATAGTTGTGATCGGGTATTGCTTCGGTGGCACGGGCGCAATTGAAGCCGCACGAGCCAATATGCCCGTACAGGGTGTTGTATGTTTTCATGGAAGTTTAGGATGGGATGCTTCAAGAAAGATCTCTGCAATACAACCCAAAATATTGATTTGTCACGGTGCTGATGATCCTTATTCTACTGAGTCAGATATAAAAGAATTTGTAAAAGAATTGAATGATAGCAATGCTGACTGGCAAATAGTACTTTATTCCAATTCGGTACACTCCTTCACAGATACGGATGCGGGAAATGATAATTCAAAGTGAGCAGCTTACAATGAAAAGGCTGACAAGCGATCCTGGAAGGAAATGCTTTCATTTTTGGATGAAGTGCTGAAATAATTACAACCAATTCTTTGCTTGAAAAAAAACTAAAGTTTTTTCTTCTTCACTATTTTTTTCAGGATGATGATCGTATTTCCATTCTGCATGTGGTGGTAGGCTCATTAATATAGATTCTATCCTTCCGTTGGTGCGCAAACCGAAATGCGTTCCGCGATCATATACTAAATTAAATTCAGCATATCTCCCGCGCCTGATAAACTGCCATTCTTTATTTTTTGGTGTGAAAGTTTTGTCGTTGTTGCGTTTCACCAATTCGGTATATAATGGAATAAAGCAATTGCCAACGGATTGAAGGAATGAAAATAATTTTTCTCTCTCGTTATCGTTTGCCGGACGAAGATGATCAAAAAATATTCCGCCAACACCGCGCATTTCTCGTCGATGCGTGATCGTGAAATAATCATCACTCCACTTTTTAAATTTTGGATAATATTCTGAATCGAAGTGATCGCATACAGTATTTAAAGTTGAATGAAAATGTTTAGCATCTGCTTCATTCGGATATGCCGGGGAAAGATCGATTCCTCCTCCGAACCATTCATCTATGGTGATCCCGCCTTCTTTATCGAGCATTTTAAAATAGCGGACATTCATATGAATAATGGGAACAAAAGGATTTTTCGGATGAATAACAATAGAAATACCTGTGGCATGAAAATATGCGTCGTCATTCTCTTTTGCAATTTCCTTTTTTAAAACTTCAGGTAATTTCCCGTAGACATGTGAAAAATTCACACCACCTTTTTCAAAAACATTTCCATCGAGAATTACTTTTGTGAGTCCGCCGCCGCCTTCTTCACGATTCCATTCATCGCTGTTGAACTTTGCACTGCCGTCGAGATGCTCGAGTGAATTACAAATTTCATTCTGCAGTTTTTTAAAGTACGCAATTATATTATCCAGTTCTGTATTCATTATCATTCAACGTTCAACATTATCAATGCATTCTATCGCCTCTTAATTCCATTTCATTTAAAATTTTTGTTTCATAATTCACCCATTCATCCCATCGTCTTTTCACTTTATTTTTATCGCAATACTGTTCAGCAATATTTATAAACAGCCTGTAATGATTAGCTTCTGCAATCATAAGCTTGTGATAAAACTGCTTCAACCCTTCATCATTTATCTGCAAAGATAACAAGCGAAATCGCTCACAGCTTCTCGCTTCAATTAATGCTGCCATTAAAATTCTATCCAGAAATCTTCCTTCTTCACTTCCACCTTTTACGAAAAATTGTTTTAATAACATTGCATATTCATCCTTTCTCTGTCCGCCTAATTTAAGACTGCGTTTCTTCAATTCTTCCAAAACCATTCTGAAATGCGTCCATTCCTCGTTTACCACAGGCGCTAATTTATCGACTAAATATTCACGATCGGGATATAATTGTATCAAACCGATACACGTTGATGCAGCCTTTTGCTCGCAATATGCATGGTCGGTGAGGATGTCTGCAATAGATCTTTGCGCTAAGTTTACCCAACCCGGATCAGTAGCTAATTTCAATCCCAACATCCTGCAAAAATATTGTTTTTTTATATGGTGAGTTCCCTATAAATTAAAAAAAATCAAATAGGGGTCTTGACATATTGAAATATGTGGTTTAAGTTTGCATACCCTATTTTTTTTTAGAAACATAAAAACATAACATGAAACCCTACTTATTTGTCTTGGCAATACTATATTGCCATTGGTCAAGCGCCACGTGCATGCTGTCGAAAATAACCATCGACGAGCGTGCCAAATCCTCACAAACTATTATTGACGGTGAAATTACAGCCCAGCATTCTTTTTGGAATACTGCGAAGTCTAGTATCTTCACGGTTAATACAGTACAGGTAAACAATCGCTTAAAAGGAAGTGCACAAACAACTATCGAGATCATCACTCCCGGTGGTGAATTAGATGGAAAGTTGCTCGTAGTAGAACCCAATGCAGAATTGCTGGTCGGTTCGAAAGGCGTTTTCTTTTTAAAGAACAGCACCGTTTCATTGCAGTACACTTCTGCCCTGAAACAGTATGAGATCTACTCTTTAGCACAAGGATTTATTGAACAGGATATATACACGGGAAAATACCGTGACCCGTTTGATGAATACTCGAACAGAACCGAAGTTTACGGACTTATCGGAAAAACAACGGGTTTTAATTACCGTTCATCAAATACGAGCAGTACAAACTCAGTGAGCGGCGGTACAATATCATCAATTTCACCTGCAAAAATAAGCGCCGGTACACAAAGCGTTCTCACAATAACAGGAACAGGTTTTGGTACAAGAACGGGTGCAGCTACAGTACAATTCAGGGATGCCAACAGCACCTCATCTATGACATTTGCTTCCATTCCGGATACCTCTTATATCGTTTCCTGGACACCAACGCAAATACAAGTAATCGTTCCGGGCGCATCTGCATTCAGACAAAGTGGTGCAGGTACAGGACAAGTAAATGTGATAGATGCAGCCGGAGGAATTATCCAGTCATCAGCACAATTAACTGTAACCTACAATCAATTTGAATACAAGAAAAGACGGATCGCACTGATCGGTCAGAACGGCTTAGGCGGATATACTTTTACCTTAAACAGCAGCTTTAATGCAAACGCTGATGCGAAGGCTACCTTCTTAAGAGCTTTGGATCAATGGAAATGTAAAACAGGTGTAAATGTAAATATCAGCTCAACATTAACTTCCAATTCATGTAACAATCAATTGGACAACACTAACGTTATCACGTTTGCAGATGCAACTTGCCCATTACCTGCGGGTGCATTGGGAACAACTTATTCCACCTATTCTTTATGCTCTAACTCACCGGTAATGCCCGATGGAATGGATATGGTATTCAGTCCTGACGCTAACTTTTATATGGGCACTGCTTCACCGGCAAGCAATCAATACGATTTTGAAAGTGTGATATTGCATGAATTAGGACATGCATTCGGGCAAGGACACAGCTCCAGCGGAATCGAGATCATGTATCCTTCTATCGCAAATGGATTTACAAAAAGAACTTTAAGTCCTTTTTCAGATCTGGCAAACATTGGTGATGTGCTTTTAAGAAGTGCAACTTCAATCAGCACATGTGGATTCTTAAAACACCTTTCTCTTTCAACATCATGTAATTCTATTCCTACAGTTATCGTGGCAAATTTCTTACCGGATAAAACCAGCGGATGCGCTCCTCTAACGGTAAACTTTACAGATAAAACAACAGGAAATCCCACACAATGGAGATGGGACATTTCCAACAACGGAACAACAGATTTTACAACACAAAATCCTTCCTATACTTTTACACAAGCAGGCATTTACGCGGTGAAACTTGTTGCCACGAATGCAACCGGAAAAGATTCAATAGTAAAATCAACTTTAATAGTAGTATCGCCGCCGGTAACATCGAGTATAACAACAGCACAACAAATTACCTGTAATGGAAGTACAGGCAGCGTCAACGCTGTTGCAGCAGGCGGAGACGGCAGCTATACTTATTTGTGGAGCAACAATCAAACAGCAGCTTCACTTACAAATGTACCGGCAGGAACTTATTCCGTCACCGTAAAGTCAGGCAATCAATGCTCATCAACCACAACAACCAATCTTACACAACCGGATCCAATCAACGTAAGTGTAAGTACACAATTAATGAACGGAAGTTCCAATTTCTCTGCCACTTTAAATGTGACAGGTGGAATTACCCCGTACACATTTACTTTAAACAATTCAAGCGGCAGCAGAATAGAAGCCAGCACACAAACGATTTCAAATCTTAGCGCAGGTAACTATACGGTTTCAGTTAGAGATAAAAACAACTGTAGTAAAAGCTCAAGCTTTTCTATGTCGTCACCAACTGGCATAGAACAAGTGGAAAATAGTTTTGACAAGCTTGATGTTTATCCTAATCCTGCAATCAATAGTGTAAATATCAATATTTCACTGAAAGAAGAAAAAACTGTTCAGGTAGAATTATTTGATATGTCGGGAAGAACAATGTTCAGTGATGAATACAGCAATATAAAAGATAAAGAAGCATCTGTAGATCTTTCTAATTTATCCGCAGGAACCTATATTTTAAAATTTGGCTTACCTGAAGGAAATACGTTTAGAAAAATCGTAGTCAACAGATAAAGATAAACTTGGTTATTAATGAATGTTATGTATTGCCCACGACCGTTTGTCGTGGGTTTTCTTTTTTATTATTACTTCAACATCATCATTTCCCTTCTCCCCTTTTCAGATTTCCGATTTGCACACGATTTGATTAATTTTGCAGGATGAAAAAACGAGTGGTCGTTGGCATGTCGGGTGGAGTGGATTCGAGCGTTGCTGCTTATCTTCTGCAACAGCAGGGGTATGAAGTGATCGGATTATTCATGAAGAACTGGCATGACGGAAGTGTAACTATCCAGGGAGATTGTCCCTGGATAGAGGATAGTAACGATGCATTAATGGTAGCGCAAAAACTCGGCATTCCTTTTCAAACTCTAGATCTTAGCGAGGAATACAAGGAGCGCATTGTAGATTATATGTTTGCCGAATATGAAGCCGGGAGAACGCCCAACCCGGATGTCCTTTGCAACCGTGAAATTAAGTTTGATGTTTTTTTAAAGCATGCTGTTGAATTAGGCGCCGATTTTATTGGTACGGGACATTATTGCAGAGTAGATGCGCACAGCGGTGCGTATCCACATGCACATCCAATATATCGACTGTTAGCAGGAAAAGATACAAATAAAGATCAGAGTTATTTTTTATGCCAGCTCAACCAGGAGCAATTGAGTAAAGCCCTCTTCCCTATCGGGGAATTAACCAAGCCCGAAGTGCGAAAGATCGCAAAGAAACTCGATCTCATCACTGCAGAAAAAAAAGATTCACAGGGATTGTGTTTTATTGGCAAAGTACGTCTTCCGGAATTTTTGCAGCAGCAGTTGCTTCCAAAAAAAGGAAATGTTGTGTTGATCCCAAATGAAAATGTACCAGAGAAGATCGCTAACGATTTTGAAAATTGTTCGCCTGAACAATTGAAAGAACTCTCAAAATCAAATCATTTTTCTGTTGAGGATGGAAAGATCATCGGTGAACACAACGGAGCGCATTATTATACGATCGGTCAGCGCAAAGGGTTAGGCATTGGCGGCTTTAAAACGGGCTTGTTTGTGATCGCGACGGATACGAAGGAAAATGTTATTTACCTCGGAGAAGGCGAAGAACATGGCGGATTGAACCGCCCGGGATTATTTATAAAGGATGAAGACATCCATTGGATACGTGAGGATCTTCAACTAAATATTGGTGAGAAAAAAAATTACATGGCGCGAATCCGCTACCGTCAGCCGCTGGAAGAATGTTGTCTTTACAAAGAAGAAAACGGGTTGTATATTATTTTCAAAAATCTGCAGCGGGGAATTACTCCAGGACAATTTGCAGCTTGGTATCACGAAGATGAATTGATTGGTTCTGGTGTGATTGCGTAGATACGCACCGATGTGCGTATCAAGTGAAATGTGAAAGTGAATTTTGCACAAAGCGCGTGAGGGATAGAAGTGGAAAGCGAGCGAGATACGAGCGATGCTTACAACGGATAGCCCGACCGAGCATTAAGCCTTAGCGCAGGTGCGAGGACACGCCAAAAAAAATATCCCCGGCATCGCCAGGGACAAAACTTATAACCATGAAAAACAAATGACCATCATCAGTGATGATCTTTTTTTATGACCTTATCTTTTGCCAGCAATATTCCGAATCCAAGAATTAAAACAGCAACAACAAAAAAGTAGAAGACACCAGCCTGAGAAAATGTTTCTAACTTGCCTTTATTGTAATCTAAAGCCGCGGAACTGTTCCTGTATAAAAAGATGGATACCGTTAAATAGATCGTGCCTAACACACAAAAAATTGCTCCGAATACTTTAGTTAATTTTGGCATTGTGTAATTTATTTTTACAAAATTAATCAAACTTCCTTAAATCACTATGCAAAAGTTTGCACATAAAATTAAATTAACATACTAAACCAAGCTGACCACTTTCACCCTTGAAGCTACATAAATGGCGAGTAAGCCTGTCAGGACGGAAACATAACCCACATAATGAAAATTCTCTATCCTGCCACCAACGCCTTGTCTTACTATCATTCCACTCGCAATAGACGCCACCCCAGTGCCCAACTCCATACACGCGGACCGCATGCTCATGAAACCTCCGCGCTTTTGCGGGATAGTGGCAGCGCTCATCAAGGTATAAGCCGGAATCATCCTTCCTGCAGCTAAGATGAAGAAAAATGAACATATGATCGTAGCCATCGGCATGCTGGTACGATGAATATGCGTACTTGCAACGATGGGAATAAATGACAACAACACCAATGCCACAAAGGATGGATAATTTCCTTTTTTATCAGAGATCTTTCCGATAAAGGGTGAAGTGGCGATGGTACAAACGCCGCCAATTGCATACATGATCGGCACCAGGTTTTCATCGAACCCTACATTATTTACCATATATGGCACAATAAATTGAATGACCACGTAATGACTGAAGACCAGTAAAAAAGATAGCAGCAGCGCCATCATCTGGTTGTGATCGTGAAAGATATCCTTGATCGTCAGGAACGGATTTCTGAACGGATGCTTGTGTTTTAAATGCGTATTGATAGCGGGAATCCATACAATAATTGCGATCAATGCGAAAAGAGAAATAAGCGCTAAAATTTTAAACGGCATTTGAATACTAAACTGTTTTGCAAGAAACAAACCAAAGGGAACTCCTGTAATTGCAGCCACTGCAAACGACAGTGACATAATACTCATTGCTGTTGCCCTTCGCTTGTAAGGAACAATATCGCTGATGATCGCTACGCCTACGCCGCCGACAATTCCGCCGAAAATTCCTGTAATTCCTCTGTACAGAATCAACAAATTAAAATTATACGCAAACCCGCATAAGGCAGTACCGATAATAAAACCCATGAAAGTAAAAACGAGTAATTTCTTCCTATCGAACTGGTCCATAAAGGAAGCAGAAGTAAAACCTGAAATACCAGCAAGCAATGAATATACAGAAACCACTGTGGTGGATTGGATCGGCGACACATTAAAGGTTTTCATTACGATATTTCCCAGCGGCATCAGCAGCATAGAATCTACCGAAGCGAGATAACTGATAAATGCCAATAAGAATACGATGAGATATTCGTTTTGCTTGCCGTGAGGCAAACTACTTTCTTCTATCGCAAGACTGTCTACACTATCCATATTTTAATTGTTGAGTTATAGAATTACTGAATGATGAAAAGTATAAAAATACGGTCTTTAATTAATTTTACTATTCCGCACTTCTTAAATTCGGTTAACCCCGTCCACGATCTTTGCTTTATAAAATTCAGCTTTGAGTCCTGTCTTCTGTTCATATTTTGAACCAACATACGAAATAAAGCGGTCAACTTTTTCTTTTTTCACCAACGCAATACAACTGCCGCCAAAGCCTGCACCGGTCATTCGTGCACCAATGCAATCTTCAAATTTTGTGCTGTAATGTACAATCGTATTCAACTCCTCTCCTGTTACTTCGTAATCTTCATCCAAGGAGATATGCGATTCGATCAGCAATTGTCCGAAGACTTCTATATTCCCGTTTTTTAATGCATTTGCCGCATGCAATACGCGCTTGTTTTCAAGCACTGCATGTTTTGCGCGCTTGTATAATGTTTCATCTTCCAGGTGCGTTAATGAAATTTCATGCATATGACAAAGATCTCCCGCAGGATCAAACTGTTTCAATATTTTAAATGCTTCATCACATTCTTTTCTTCGCTCGTTATATTTTGATTCCACCAGAGAACGCGGCTTGTTTGAATTGATAATGATCAGCTCATACGTTTTAAAATCTGCAGGAATATATTCATAATCCAGAGAAACGCAATTCAGCATGATCGCATTCTTCTCCTTACCATGCGAAACAGCGAACTGATCCATGATACCGCAATTCACACCTACATAATGCACTTCTGCATGCTGTGCATCTAATGCAAGTAAGGTTCGCTCGTGCGCGTAAAACGGGTCATTAAAAATAAATGCGGTTATACATTCCACTGCTGCTGAAGACGACAAGCCTGAAGCTAATGGAAGATCACTGTCGAGTATAATATCTGCGCCTGATAATTTTACATCGTGATCTTTTAAAACCATTAAAGTGGCGATGATATAATCCTGCCAATACATCTCCGATTCTTTTTTTGGAGGAGAAAGTGTTGACAGATCGATGACCGCTTCTTTATCAAAACCTTTGGAATATACCCGTACAGTTTGATCATCTCTACGGTTTACAATAGCTGTAATACCTAATGAAATAGCTGCAGGCAGCACGAAGCCGCCATTATAATCTATGTGTTCACCGATAAGGTTTACTCTCCCCGGCGCAAAAAAATATTCCAATACTGATCCGCCATAGCGATGATGGAATTCTTCGTTGAGTGTATTAGGATCGATCATGCAGATTAGAGTTCTTAGCTTCGCAAATTATCAGGATAAATACCCTTTTCAATTTTATTTCTTATAGCATTAATTACAAGTTCTTTTTCTTCAGAGTAGGTTACACCGCACCAATCTTTTCCATCAGGCAATAATTTTACTTTTATTTTTCCTTCCGACATCATTTTGGAAACTACGGTCGGAATTAAAAATTCCGCCTTCATTTCATTGCGGTTCTTTGTGTAAAATTCCTGCCATTGTTTTTCCAGCTCATCAAAAAGGAAGCAGGAAAATCCCCAGAAATTCATCGAAGCAAAACTTTCTTCATCAATCGTTGTAAACGATCCGTCTTCATTTTCATTTTGCAAAACACTATCGCGCCGATCTATTTTTGTCATCTCTGTAATAGAAACCAGTTCGTTGTTTTCATTTAAAGTGCAAACACCGCGTGATACTGTTCCGATATCGGATAAAGTATTTTTTAAAGGATATCCTACGAGCGAAAATACAGGCTCATCAATTTCAAGCTGTGATAAAAAATTCTGAATAGAGATATAAGCTTCTCTACCATAAAAATCATCTGCATTAATTACCGCAAAAGCATTCTTAATCAAATCCTTTGTTGCAAGGATCGCCTGCCCCGTTCCCCATGGTTTTGTTCGCGAAGGATTTGCATCTGCAGGAGGCTGCTGCAATGCAAAACGGATCTCTATCTTATCTTTCCATATTTCATCTACATGCTCCTGAAGATCATTTAAAAGATCCTGTCGCGTTATGACCACAACATCATTAAAACCAGCTTGTTGTGCGTCATAAATGGCGTAATCCATTAACCACTCACCGGACGGACCAAAGCCCTCCGCTTGTTTAACACCGCCATACCTGCTGCCAATCCCGGCAGCCATAATTACTAAAGTTGTATTTTTCATGCCGCAAATATAAATAAAGATTGATTATAGAAAATTAAACCTGGAAACTCATCGACTTTGATAATTAACGTATTGTTGCTATTGCATTTTGGGTGGTTCATGGTATTTTACTAACTTTGCCCTTCAATTATTAAGAATGAATTTTGACAGAAACACCATTATCGGTATCGCACTGATAATCCTTATTTTCGTTGGCTTTTCCACTTATACTACACAGCAAGAAGCAAAATATAAAAAAGAACATCCGCAAAAAGCAGAAGAATCTGCCAAATATCCTAACACAGATTCTAACAGCAATGTTTCAACAGACAGCACAAAATCTTCAGCAGCTTTAACTGCACCTGTTGCTGCAGATTCAGCATCCTACGGCAGTTTCGGCGCTGCTGCAAAAGGAAGCGAGCAATTATTTACAGTTGAAAATGAAAATTGCATTTACACTTTTTCAAATAAGGGTGGAATTATTAAGAATGTAGAATTAAAAGAATATAAGACTTCCCGCAAAACACCACTCCTTCTTTTTACGGATAAAGGAAATGACTTTAATTTTTCGTTTGTATCGAACGACAGTAAAACAACGATACAGACTTCTCAATTATATTTCAATACTACTTCAACTGCTCAAAAAATTTCCGGCAATCAAACAGCTGACATTGTATTTAAAATTGATTTGGGTAACGGGAAAAGCTTAGAGCATCACTATGTGGTGAATGGCAAGGGATATGTTGTTAGTTTCACAATAAATGCTTCCAATCTTGCTACAGTTATTCCACAGAATTCACCGATCACTTTAAACTGGAACCAGGATCTTCCTTCGCAGGAAGGCGGTATTGATGACCAAAGATATAACAGCTCGCTGCATTACATGAATGATGCGCAGGAAGAAGATGACCAATCGCGCGATAAAGAGAAAGTGCTGGATATGCCTTTAAAATGGGTGTCTTACAAACAAAAGTTTTTTAATGTCTCTGTAATTGCAGAAAAGGAACTCTTTAAAAAAGGTGCGAAAATCCAGGTAAGTACGCCAACCGACAATAAGGAAATTGTAAAAACATTTTCTACGCAATTGCAGATCCCGTATAACCATTCCAATGCGTTTAGTTTCCCGATGAAGTTGTATATGGGACCAAACAGGTTTAACGAATTGAAAGCGACAAATGTGAGCCTGGATAAGATCATTCCATTAGGTGGAAGTATTTTGGGTTGGATAAATAAATTCTTTATCATTCCTATATTTCATATCCTGAGCAGATTTATTTCCAACTACGGTGTCATTATTTTTATACTAGCGCTGATCATTAAACTGGTGACATTTCCGTTTACTTATAAATCAACGCTTTCGATGATCAAGATGAAGGTGTTGAAACCTGAGATCGATGAACTGAAAAAGAAACATCCTAACCAGGCGGAATTCGGACAGAAACAAATGGAATTATATAGCCAGACCGGTGTGAGCCCTTTTGGTGGCTGTCTGCCGATGCTTTTGCAGATGCCTATACTGATCGCGATGTACCGGTTTTTTCCTGCTTCCATTGAATTAAGACAACAGCCGTTTTTATGGGCGACGGATCTTTCGAGTTACGATGCTATTTTTCACTGGAGTAAAGAAATTCCGTTGATTGGAAATCACATCAGCTTGTTTACGATCCTGATGGCAATCTCTTCTATCGTTGTTACTAAAATGACAAGCCAGTCACAGCCAAGCGCAGGCGGGGATGATATGATGGCGCAGCAAATGAAGATCATGCAATACGTGATGCCTGTGATGCTTTTGTTTATGTTTAACAAGCAGCCAGCAGCATTGAGCTATTATTACTTCCTGTTTAATATATTTACGCTTGCTCAAAACTGGATCATTCAGAAATTTATTGTGGATGAAATGAAGATCCGTTTACAGATCGAAGAAAATAAAAAGAAGCCGCCTAAGAAGTCCGCTTTCCAGGAAAAAATGCAGGAAATGATGAAGCAGCAGCAGCAATTAAAAAAGGGCAAATAACTACTTCTTTCCAATTTTAACCATACAGTTTTGTATTTGTTCCGCCGGTTTTTATATTGGTTGATGGAATACAAGCTGTCGCATCTTCCTTTATTTAAATTAATATTGCCGTTTATTGCAGGAATTTTTTTCTTCAATAGTTTTTCTGTTCCGTTTACTTTCATTTTAATTATTTCAGTTCTTCTCTTTTTTATATTGATGATCAGCCATCTGACAATAAAAGATTACGCTACAAAAATTCTTAACGCGATCATTCTTTTGATGCTGTTGTTTTTCACCTCAGGATTGATGATCAGCAATCATCAATTTAGAAACGATACGCAGCATTTTAATAAGCTGCAAGGTAGTTTTGCAATGGGGATAATCACAAAGCCATTAGAAGAAAGGAATAAAAGTTACCGCACTTCGATCGAGGTAACACAGGTTATAGATTCCATCAATCATATACATTTCTCGGATGGAAACTTATTGGTGTACATACAAAAAGATTCTACACTTTCTGCATTAGAAATTGGAGACGAAGTAATATTTCACTTGTATTTCAAATCCGTAGACGCACCGAAAAACCCCGGGCAATTTGATTACAAAAATTATCTGCAGTATAAATCTATTTATGATCAGCAATATATCAGTGTCAATCAAATTGTCATTCATAAAAAACATGCTGCGTTATTTGTAAAAAGAGTGAGTAACAATATTGCCGTTTATGTGCAGTCGATCTTAAAAAGATTTATTCCCGGGAAACAAAATTTTTCGCTGGCGGATGGCATTCTGCTGGGACATCGCGCTGATATTGATATGGAGCTGTACAATGATTTCGCGTATACCGGCATCCTGCATATTTTATCTGTATCCGGTTTGCACGTCGGGATCATTTATGGGATGCTGTTGTTTTTTCTGAGCTTTATAAAAGACAAGAATAGAAAAATCAAGATCGCGAAATTCATTTTTATTTTTTTATTCATCTGGCTCTTCGCATTTGTTACAGGATTTTCAGCGGCGTGTGTTCGGGCTGCTATTTTATTTTCATTGTTGAATTACGGAAAACTCAGCAAGGAACATGTAAGCAATCTGAATTTATTGTCAGGCGCCGCGTTATTGCAGCTGCTGATCGATCCGAATAATTTATTTGATATCGGCTTCCAGCTTTCCTATCTCGCGATGCTGGGATTATTTATTTTTTACAAACCCATATATGCGGGGTTTTATCACCCAAATAAACTGGTGGACTGGACATGGCAATTATGGTCGGCTTCTATTGCAGCACAACTTTTTACTGTGCCGCTGAGCATTTATTATTTTGGCAACTTCCCTACTTACTTTTTATTCGCAAATATTTTCGCTATACCGATGTCTACTGTTATTTTATGGCTGGGTATTGCCTTAATCCCTTTTAGCTTTATTCCTTTTATTGGACATATTATTGGCTCGCTGGAATCGCTCGTGATCAGATTATTTATTTGGTTCACCTATTTTTTTGCGGAGTTACCATTAGGGAAATTATTTAACTTGTATATTTCAATAGAACAGTTGCTTCTTCTACTCATCGCAATTGTATGTCTAACATTTTTTATTATGCAGAGACAATCGAAATTCCTGTTTGCGTGTCTTGGACTATTCCTTATCACCATTCTGATTTCTTATTACTACAGTATCCAGCAGGTCCGGAGAAATGAGATTGTTTTTTATTCTATCCCAAAGAATTTATCTATCGCTATCAATACGAATGATCAGCAGCTTATTCTTTCAAAAGACAGTTTATCGGAAACTGCGTTTAATTTCTCGGTGAAAAATTCATACCGAAAGTTTCGTATCCGTGATCACAACCAACTTTTGTATAAGGATTCTTTATATTCTGCTTCCATCTACGTAAATAAAAATATACTGTATGCAAATGGAAAATGTTTTTATTTCCTGAGTAAAGCAAACAGCAGGAAAGCGTATTCGCCGGCTTTGCAGATCGATTATCTTATTTTAAGTGATAACTGTTATCTCGATACTATGAGTCTCAAAACAAACTTTTTTTATAAACATCTTATTTTATCAAGTGATAATGATAACCGCCACATTAAAATTTACAGGAGACTGCTGGAGCAGAATGGAAAAACATATACAGACTTAAGCGAGCAAGCGCTGATCATTAATTCAGAGCATATTTAAAACCTCTTCTATTTCCATATATACTTTTTGCAACTGATCTAGTGTAATAATATACGGTGGCATAATGTAAACTGTATTTCCAAGCGGTCGCAATAAAATTCCGCGTTCAATAAAATTATTATAAATACTACTTTTTATATCATTAAAATAACCGTTTCCCTTATTTGTTTGTATATCAAATGCCACTATTGTTCCCAGTTGACGTAGATTTTCAACCTTAGCATTTTTTCTCAGCCCTTCACTCATTTTCTTTTGCAGAACAACAAGATCTTTTAATAACTTTTCTGAGCTTTGAAGTAATTCTATACTTGCATTACCAGCTGTGCACGCAAGCGGATTTCCCGTATAGGAATGTCCGTGAAAAAAAGTTTTCTTTGCATCTTCACTTAAAAAAGCTTCGTAGATCTTTTGCGTACAGGTTGTTACGCCTAACGGAAGAAAACCTCCTGTGATACCTTTTGATAAGCAAAAAATATCCGGCTTGTTTTGCAAATGATCACAGGCAAAATTCTTTCCGGTTCTTCCAAAGCCTGTCATCACTTCATCTGCAACACAGATCACTGAATTTTCCTGCGCTAATTTTATAAGCTGATCCAGGTATTCTGCTTCATACATCAGCATGCCTGCTGAACCTTGTATCAATGGTTCGAAAATAAAAACAGCTACATCTTTATTTTGAATGAGATCAGTGAATCGTTGTAAAACCTGTTCAAAATTTTCTTTGGAAGGCAGCTCGATAAATTCCACATCAAATAAAAAAGATTCAAAAGGCTCGTTAAATACACCTCTTGCGCCCACTGACATTGACCCGAAAGTATCGCCGTGATAGGCATTCTTAAAAGCGATCACTTTCTTTTTTTGTATTCCGGTATTATGCCAGAACTGGATCGCCATCTTTAAAGCCACTTCCACACAAGTAGAACCATTATCCGAAAAAAAAACTTTTGACTGGTTTTCCGGCAGGATTCTGATCAGCTTTTCGGAAAGCTCAACAGCCGGCTGATGCGTAAAACCTGCAAAGATCACATGTTCCAGCACATCAACTTGTTCCTTTATTTTTTGAGCAATATGCGGGTTCGCGTGACCAAATAAATTTGTCCACCAGCTGGAGATCGCATCAATATATTCCTTGCCGTTTTCATCAAACAACAATGCGCCTTCTCCGCGTACAATAGCAATAGCCCCTTTATCTGCCTGGTGCTGCGTAAAAGGATGCCAGATATATTGTTTATCGCGGTCAGAAAGATTCATAGTCGATTGGTAGGTCAGCAGACGATGATTGCTCTGCTATGCCGGATAACAGCGGAATTAATTTTTCCCTAATTTGTCCAGCCTGTTGCACGATAAAACCTTTAGACATAATATCCGCCTTTGGGATCTTACCCAGTAATTTTATCCGCGTATAATTCAGAATATAGTTTTCAGTTTCGGGATTTGCTTCACCATTAAAAATAATTCCTGCAACATTCACATTTTCATTCTTCATTGCCTGGATTGTCAGGAGTGTGTGATTAATACTCCCAAGATAGTTCATAGAAACTAATATGACCGGAAGCTGGAGTTTATTGATCAGATCTTTTATCAATAGGTTCTCTGTAACAGGCACCATAAATCCGCCCGCGCCTTCCACGATCAGGGGATTATTTATTTTGGGGATTTTAAGGTGTTGTATATCGATGATCTTATCTACGTTTCTAGCCGCTAAGTACGGAGAAACAGCATCCTGGAAAGTGTACTCCTCGTTATGCAATTGCCCGTGGTTGATGGTAAATTCCTTAATAAAATCCGTATCGGTAAAATCGAGGTTGCCGGCTTGTATGGGTTTCCAGTAGTCTGCTTTAAGCGCTTCCACCAATATAGCAGAGACAACTGTCTTTCCAACATCCGTTCCTATTCCTGTAACAAAAAAACCTTTCATGGCGTTAATGATTATCTACAATTATTTTAATTAACTGATCAATTTCTTCTGTAGTGTTATAGCTGTGCAGGATGATCCGCAGTCGCTCTGTGCCGGCAGGAACCGTGGGAGATAATATCGCCCTGACATCAAAATGATGATGCTGAAGCACAATAGACATGTTGACACTTTGTTCTATTCCCGGCATAATTATACCGAAGATTGGTCCATCACCAACCACAGGAAATCTTTCTTTCAGCAGTTTTGCTTGAGTAATGAAGTATTGATTCAATTTTTTCAATCTATATGGCTGATTTATATCCATTTGCAACATAAAATAAGTATGTTTCACGCGTAGTAAATTGTGTGTTTCGAGGGCTGTAGAGTAGATAAAATTCTTTGAAAAGTTGACGAGATACCGTTTTAAGCTTTCACTTCCAACAATTACTCCTCCGTGACTTCCGACAGCTTTTCCAAAGGTATAAACACGAGCAAAACAATCAATTTCAATTCCGGCTTCGTTACATAAGCCGCTGCCTTTTTCTCCAAAAAGTCCGGTTGCGTGCGCCTCATCGATGATCAAATGAAGATGATACCGGAAAGCTAATTTTGCGATTTCCTGCAACCGCGCCTTATCTCCTTCCATGGAAAAAACAGATTCGGTGATCAAAAATCCTGCGTTATAGCCGGTAATTGATTTTAGTTTATTTTCGAGATCATCCGGATCATTATGCAGGAAGGGAATTAATTTTGCGCCGGATAGCCGCATCCCCTGGTGAATGGATGCATGCACAAATTCATCATAAAAAATTATATCTCCGGTCCTGGCTACTGTTGAAATTAATCCTACATTGGCATCAAAACCTGAATTAAATATCAGCGCTGCTTCTGAATGATGAGCTTCAGCAAGTAATTGTTCCACTTCTTCAAACAATAGAGAATTGCCATTTAATAACCGCGAGCCCGTAGAGCCTGATTTCCGGAAACGGTAATTTCGCATATCGTTTTCCACCTGTTGGCTTATAAATGCTGAACGTGATAATCCGAGGTAATCATTGGAGGAAAAATCAATAAGATCCTGGCTTAAAGTTAGTGTGCGATAAAGACGATCATCTTTTCGCTTTTGTATGTAATCCTGTATCCTGTTGTCGAGTGCTTCCATCTCCCTTATCTTTCTGCAAGGAGAAATTATGCTAATTCTTTAATATTTTCATTTTTAAAGGCTTCACGCGGCTTTAAACCCAAGAGCTCAAACATTTGCATATCGTCTGTAAAGCTTGGATTCGGAGTGGTCAGTAATTTATCTCCCGCGAAAATAGAATTTGCACCCGCCATGAAACACATTGCCTGTTCAGCAACCGGCATATCTAATCTTCCTGCGCTCAGGCGAACCATCGTTCGGGGCATCGTAATACGAACAGTAGCGATCATCCGCACCATTTCGAATACGGATACACGCTTCATTTCTTCCAATGGCGTCCCTTCTACCGCCACTAATGCATTCACAGGTACAGATTCGGGGTGTGAAGGCAAATTTGCAAGCGTATGTATCATGCCAATTCTTGCATCGTCGCTTTCTCCCATTCCAATAATTCCGCCGCTGCACACGCTGATGCCCGCATTTCTTACATTGCCGATCGTATTCAGTCTGTCTTTATAATTTCTTGTCGTAATTATTTTATCATAATATTCTTCAGACGTATCGAGGTTGTGATTGTATGCGTATAAACCTGCTTCCTTTAATTTTTTTGCCTGGGTTTCTGTTAACATGCCCATTGTGCAACAAACTTCCAAACCTATTTTATTCACCTCCTGAACCATTCCAAGCACTTTATCAAAATCCTTGTTATCGCGCACCTCACGCCATGCTGCGCCCATACAAAAGCGCGTAGAGCCGTTCTGTTTTGCATCCATCGCTTTAGATAATACTTCATCAACATCCATTAGCTTGTGCGTCTTCACATCCGTGTGATAACGCGCAGCTTGCGGACAATATGCACAGTCTTCAGGACAACCACCTGTTTTTACGGATAAAAGTGTGCATACCTGTACTTCTCCTGTTTTATGATATTCACGATGCACAGTTGCTGCTCTGTAGATCAGTTCCAGCAAGGGCTGATGATATACTTCCTTTATTTCTTCAAATGACAAAATATTTTTACTGCTCATATGGATTACTTGTTTTTATCTTTATTGGATTCCTGTTTTCTTTCCTCTAGTTTTTTCTTTATGAATTCCTCACGCATTGCTTTTTCCTGTTCATTGAAATTAGGCAATTTTTCTATATTTTTTGGAACCGAAACATACGGAGCCGTGCGTATAGTATCGAGCGGCACTATTTTATGCATAGTTGAATCTGTCAGTTTCAATATAGCAAGAAAGTCTTTTGGATGTGCCTGGAGATAATTAAATGTGGTATAAAATGTAACGCTGTCTACTTTGTGATATTCCAGTATCTTTTTATAGAATGACATCTTTATAGATGTTATAGAATCGGGGTAATGCCCCTGCATCTTTTCATTAACATATGATTCCATCAGGAAAATGTCTGTAAGAATAGATGTCATTTTTTTATCACTCAGCTTGTTTTTATCAAAATCAAACTTATGCTTTGGAACGCAGGAAATAATTGTGACAAATGAAAATGTACAAAAAATAAATTTTAAACTATATTTATAAAAATTATCGGGCATACAATGGCAAATATTTCTGCCTTACAAGATATAACAAAAATAGCTAAAGAGAAAAATGCTCTTTTAGTTGCCGTATCAAAAACGAAAACGAT
>JAQBNI010000008.1 GCA_028288625.1 Bacteroidota bacterium
TATAATTTTTTAAAACAATACTCACAACAGCTGGAGAATTATATTCCTTTTAAAAATGTATACAACAGCAGTATTCATATAATAAACCCGTAAACCAATAACTATCACTTTTAAAACAAATTAATGAAAAACAAATTTTGGATGGTAACAGCCTTTGTGCTTTTTGTGGCTTTTGGCACTAATGCACAAACTAAATTAAGTGTAGATAAAGTCTACTCTGCTTATCTACGCAACAGCGGTACAATTATGGAAAATAACCAGATAAAGGGATATTTCTTTTTGTACTTAAGCGATAAAATAGATAAGCACACTAATGAATATACTTTGCAGATACTTGATGAAAATGTAAACAAAGTAAAAGACATTAAATTCCAGGATTCAAAAAAGCTGAATCTGTTGGAAGCAGCCTATAATGGTAATACCCTTTCCTTTCTTTTTAAAAATGGTGACGATAAAACCCTTGACATGAGGATATACGGACTGGACGGTACTTTGAAGTACACTTATACACGTGAATATGATAAAAGAACAGACCAGCTTATGAGCATGTATGAAACCATGCATACGGATGATGGAACAAATCAAAATGTATTCGACCTTGGCAAACATGGTTATGCATCTGTGCTTCCATTAAGAGATGGCAAGCAACGTACTTATGAAGTTGACTTCTATTCTTCAGAGGAAAAAAAGCAATGGACTTACATACCGGAAGATGATGAAGAACGCTACACTAATGCGGAGTTTTTAGGAAGTACCGATAATTTGATAATACTGGAAGTATTAAAAAAGAACAGGGCATTAAGTAACAGTGTAAATGCACACCTTGTTGGTATTAACTTTCTTACAAAACAAAAAGCTTTTGACATAGATAATGAAGGTGATACCTATACATTCGTGCCTACTAACGTTACGACTGAAAATAACAGCGGTAAAATAATGGTAGTCGGAAATTATTTTGATAAAAATGCTAACATAATAAAAGATGCAAGTAAAGGAATAGCCATATATGCTGTAGATAGTAAAGGCAAAGTGCTTTCAAGAACTTATAACTCATGGGCCGATGATTTTGCAAAATATTTACCCCTAAACAAAAAAGGTAAGATAGATAATATTGGTTACCTCTATACTCAAAAAGTAATACAGGCACCTAATGGTAAAATGTTTGTTGTGGGAGAAGGTTATAAAAGGCAGGCAAGTGCAGGGGGTATAGCCTTAAATGCATTATCAATGTTAGGCGGCGGCGGACGAACCAATGTTGGTGTAACGAAAATTGTAATTACTGATATGGTGATAATGGAATTTAATAATCAATATAAAGTAAGTAATGCTACCATTTATGACAAAACAAATAATACTGCTGAGGCATCTATTACAAGTGATTACGTAAGCCAGCATCAAATTGCTTTGCTCCTTAAAATGACAGGTGCTTTTGATTATGACTTCACAACCGGCAATCCTGATAATTCAAACTTTTCTGTTTGTTATAGTGACTGGGTTAGAAGTTCTGACTATAAAGGAGAAACTTTTAATTCCATCAGGTATGATGGCAGTAAGTTTACAACAGATAAAATTGAATTGAAATCCAAAGCAACGCACATGAAAGTGTTTCCTGCCAAACCGGGTTCAGTTATGATAATGGAATATTTCAGAAAAGAAAAACGGCTTGATTTCAGACTAGAGAAACTGAGTTAAAAATAGATCCTAAAATTATAAAAAGTAAAAGTCCTGAAATTTTCAGGACTTTTTTTTAAAATTAATTATAATCAAAATCAGGATCAGTTACAACATTTCCATCTTTATCAAGATATTCACTTCGGAATTTTCCATTGTTTTTATCGCAGATTTTCAATTTATATTTCAGTCTCTGATCAAACATATTAAGCCCGGTGATACTGTATAATCTTCCCTTATATCTTTCTTTTAGCATCTTAACCATTTCAGGAGTTACATTATTTATAACGATCGGTAATTGAGGTGCCAGTTCAGGGCGGGATAATAAATCACAATAATTTTGTTCTTCTACATATGGCTTTTTGGGCCGGGAATTCATTGTAAAAGCTGTTTTGGTTTTTGTAAAAGATTGACTTGTATCTTCTTTAATAGCAACAGGCTTTTCAATGGTATCTTTTGGTATAATTTTTTTTTCTTCAACGACTACTGGTTTTGGCGGTGTGACTTTTACTGTATTATCGGGAACAGGTATTGGGGTACTTCCGGAACCGCCATCCGTTTTATTGGCTACCGGTTTCTTTTTATCCCGGTACTGAATATGTTGTGCAAATGAAGAAGTGAAACTAATAACAAACAGGAGTGAAAAAAGAATCTTCATGTTAATATATTAAGGCAATGAATTTTCATATTAAAGATCTGTTGCAAACTTAAGCAACTTCGGTATGCGCACTTTCTAACCGCACAAATTTTAGCATACTTTTTATTTTATTAATTCTTGTCATTTACTTTTGCTGCAATGGCACAAAAAAAACTTTTTCGATTTAAAGAAATAAAATCATTTTCCAATGTACTGGAGTATCCTGAGAACATGCAGGGAAAATGGGCGGCATTTTTTAAAAATAATCATCCTATCATTCTTGAACTTGCATGTGGCAGGGGCGAATACACAATTGGTCTTGCACAACTATATCCAAATAAAAATTTTATTGGTGTCGATATAAAAGGAAACAGGATGTGGATAGGAGCTAAAGCTGCGCTTAATCATAAGTTGGCCAATGTTGCATTTTTAAGAACACAGATAGATAAGATCAGCCAGTATTTTAATAAAGATGAAGTAGAAGAAATATGGATAACTTTTCCTGATCCGCATTTAAGAAAATCGAAATCAAGAAAAAGATTAACGCATCCAAAATTTTTAAGGTTGTATAAACAATTCTTAAAACAAAATGGAATTGTACATCTTAAAACAGATTCACCGCATCTTTATCATTTCACTAAAACAGTAATAGAGTTATATGATTTAAAAATTATTTCCGA
>JAQBNI010000135.1 GCA_028288625.1 Bacteroidota bacterium
TTGATACTCAATTCAACCTTATTATCTAAAAGATCATTTGTCACTTTTTTTCTTAGTCAAAAAAAGTAACCAAAAAAGACAAGGCAAAAACAATTGCTCCGCTGTTTTTGCCATGCCACGCTGACCTGCTAAATTCATCACTTAAACGCCGAAAGAATTGTCATTGCACACGGTCTCATTGCCAACTATTTTTTTTGCCAACTGCAAACTATTCATCAGCTGCACACTTGCTTATACACATCCATCATCTGCGCCGTCATTTTTTTAGGATTGAATTTTTGCACCTGGTGCATCGCCTTTACTTTTACTTCCGCAGCAAGATCCAGATTGTAATAAATGAAATTGATCGCCGCCGACATTTCCTCCACGTTCAGCGGATCAATAAAAATACATGCATCGCCGCCAACTTCAGGCATGGAAGAGATCTTGCTTGTAATTACAGGCTTTCCGCAGCGCAGTGCTTCCAGCACAGGCAACCCAAAACCTTCATACAAACTCGGATAAACCAAGCCTTGAGACATATGATAGATAATAGGCAATTCATACCACGGCAGATCCTTCAGAAAAAAAACACGTCCCTCAAGTTCCTTTTCATAAATAAAAGTTTCCGCTTCCGCATACTCATCCCCGCCATTAGAAACCACCACTAAATTCTTATCATGATTTTCCGATAAGATCATCGCTTCCAATAACCGGATAAAATTTTTGCGCTTGCTGATCGCGCCGACATACAAAACAAAATCGCGCGGCAAGCCATAGCGGCTAAAATATTCATCCTTTAAAACATAACTGCAATCATGTTCATACTCGCGATTCCATGTCGGGTAAACGACATGAATTTTTTCTTCCGGAACTTTAATGAATTCTATCAGGTCATTTTTTGTCTGTTCGCTTACCGCAATGACAGCATCTGCAACATGACAAGCCTTTTTCGTTTTATATGAATACATCTGCCTGTCGATAAACGGAAATGTTTTTGGCATTTTATGAAAGATGACATCGTGGATCGTCACCACTTTCTTTACGCTCTGCGGAAGTTCGGGCACTTCGTTGCTCAACCCGTGATAAACATTGATCGCATGTTTAGAAATATCTTCTTCCACTCCTTTAAATCTCCAGAGGTCTGCGCTGAATGCATCTGATACTACTGTTCTTTCTACAAAGTCTACATATTTATACGGACTGTCCTCAAAATATTTCTGGTGGACAAAAATTTTATAATCGTGTTTGGGATAAAACTGCAATAGCCTGTTGAACAGTGTCCGGCTGTAATTCCCCAAACCTGTTTTGTTGTCGTATAATCGTTTGCCGTCGAAGCCGAGAGTCATATAAGGTATAAGTAGTAAGGTATAATAAGTTATTCCAGGGACTTAATTAAACCCCGGATTATTTTAGAAATTTCATTCCCTTTTTCAATATTCACATTTAAGTCATCCGTATTTATATAAAGCAACTTCTCCCCTAAATATAACATCGATTTTACTTCACTACAGGATGCAATTGAATAATATAAAAAACGAATAAAATCAGGGTTCGAACTTCGATCAAATCCTTCAGCAATATTGTTGGATATAGAAATAGCTGCTCCACAAATTTGATTCTTATAATAGAAATCTTTTGTTGAGCCAAATAATTTATAAATCGCAACTGCCCATTCCTGAGATTTTTGCCACGCAATAATATCTTCAAAACGCTGTATAGCCATTCTTTAAATCTCTGCTACTTACTTCTTATTACTTACACCTTATACCTTCTCTATACGGACAGTGCGAAATCCCTCAGCGCATCATTCAGCGAAGTCTTTGTATCCGTGCTGGCTTTACGCTGACCGATAATTAAAGCGCAGGGCACCTGGTAAATTCCTGAAGGAAATTCTTTTGGAATTGTTCCGGGGATCACTACACTTCTTGCCGGAACAATACCCCGGTATTCCACTGGTTTATTTCCGGATACATCAATGATCTTCGTCGACATCGTCAACACAACATTTGCACCGAGCACTGCTTCCGTTTCCACGCGAACACCCTCCACCACGATACATCGCGAACCGATAAAACAATTATCTTCTATGATCACCGGCGCAGCCTGCACTGGCTCCAGCACACCACCGATACCCACACCGCCGCTCAGGTGTACATTCTTTCCGATCTGAGCACAACTACCTACTGTCGCCCACGTATCTACCATTGTTCCGCTGTCCACATACGCGCCGATATTTATATAAGAAGGCATCATTACCACGCCGCGCTGTATAAATGCACCACGCCGCGCGATCGCATGGGGGACTACCCTCACACCTAACTCCGCGTAATTTTTCTTTAATGGAATTTTATCGTAAAATTCAAACGGACCCACTTCGATCGTTTCCATTTTTTGTGTCGGGAAATAGAGGATCACGGCTTTCTTTATCCAGTCATTCACCTTCCATAATTTTCCTTCAGGCTCAGCCACACGCAATTTTCCTTCATCCAGGAGCGTTATCACTTCATTAATAGCATTCAGTGTTGCCTTATCCTGTAAAAGATCCCTGTTATTCCATGCATTTTCAATTAACGCTTGCAATGCTTCCATCAATTTCCGAAATTTGGTTTCAAAAATAAATATTTAAAAATATGAACGAGGTTAAAGATAAATTAAATGTGCCTATAAAATGGCTTTTCATCTTTTTTGTGTTAATAAATTTCACGTCCTGCAGCAACAAAAAAAAGATAGAAATTAAAAACAACTCAGGTGTTGTTATTGAGCGTTATTTTATAAGCAAGGATGACCAGGCAAAGACAGGAGCGTACAGTAAATTTTATGACAATGGCAAGATCCTTGAAACGGGAATTTACAAAGACGGAAAATTAAACGGTGAGCGAAAGCTTTACTATGAAAGCGGGAAGGTAATGCAAAGCGAAACGTATGCAGATGATAAATTTGATGGTCCTTACAAATCTTATTATGATGATGGCAGCATACAACAGGAAGGTACTTACAAGGATAATATGATGTCGGGCTTATGGAAAAATTATTATAAGGATCCGAAGAACGTTTTGAAGAATCAACTGACTATGGAGGAGAACAAGATCAAAGGTCCTTCCAAAGAATATTACACCAACGGAAAAATAAATGCGGAAGGAAATAAAGTGGAGATCGGCGATGGCATAGATGTGTATGACGGAAAGGTGCAGGTTTACGATAGTACCGGTACGTTAGAGAAAATTATTACTTACGATAAAGGAAGACAAATTGCTAAAGATGAAAAGAAATAATTTTAAATTTTGAATGCTAAATTTTAAATGGGTTATCTTCATTCAAAATTATTATGCGACTTCTACAGCTACTTTTATTGATCGGTGTCATTTCGTGCCAGAGCACTACTAAAAATCTTGGAGAACAATTCATGGTGAAAAATCCTGTTTCTGTAGATTCGGTATTGCATCAATTGAGTGTTTCAAATTCCATTCCTGATATCCAGGTGGAAGGAAAAATTGAAAAGAGCTGTATGAGTGAAGGCTGCTGGTTTACGATAAAAGATCTGGGCGGAAATGAAATTTTGTTTAATGTGAAAGACAAAAAGTTCAGGGTTCCGATCAATAGTCCCGGCAAGGAGGTGGTTGTTTTGGCTGATGCCGCCTCTGATACAACCTCCAAACAAAGGGCGGAGCTTTCCGTCAGGGGATTGCGGTTTAAATAACCGTTAACGGGGGAATTTTTACACACGTTTCTTGTCGGATAGTGAAAAAAAGCTATCTTTGCAGTCGCTTTTAACAATTGTAGAATAGTTGAATTGTATAATTGTACAATTCTTTAATTTTCCAATTCAACAATTGCATTGATTCCGTAGCTCAGTTGGTAGAGCAATACACTTTTAATGTATGGGTCCTGGGTTCGAATCCCAGCGGGATCACAGATGAAAGCATTCCCCGCCGCAGGCGGGGTTTTCATTTCCGAGACTGCATAAATGCTTGCATTTAATGCAAGTTGAGGAAATGAAAACTATCACGAAGTGATAGGAATGCTTTTTGACAATGGAGACAATGGGATCGTGCAACAATCCCAGCCGCAGCATACCACATCATCAGCATTCTACTCATATCATCAGCCGCCGTTAACTAAAGCAAGATTCCTCGACGCGTATTCAGCGTACAAACTCAGCTGAAACAGACGCGGCTCGGAATGACAGTAGTCAAGATTTGTCTTTTTGATAGACAAATAAGTTTTCATCACCTGCGGCATTATCCAAATAGAAAAAAAGCTAACTTTAAATATAAATTAACTGCTATGAAAAAATATATGCTCCCCATCATCGGATTGATCATTGGATTGACAACCATGATTTCGTGCAAGAAAAGCGCTACTTCTTCTGCATGTAAAATTATCCGGATATATTACACAGATTCAGCTTCGCGCGCCGATTTTACGTATGACGGCAATACCCTTTCACGGGTAGATTATCGTCTTAAAAGCGGCGAATCGGAAGGCTATAGCCTGTATCATTATACGTCCGGCAAATTGAGCGGTTATGAAGATTACGATTCCACCGGTGTAACGCTGCGCAAGACAGAATACATTTATGATTCCAATGGCAGACTAGTTAATGAGAATTACTATGTAAAATCCGGCAGCTCGCTGCCACTCAGCGCGCATTACGGTTATGAATATTACTCCAACGGCAACCTGCAAAAATTTACGCGGTATGACAACGGATCCACCGTTCTGGAAACCCATACTTATACTGACTACGATGCCAATGGAAATAATATTAAGGGATATGATAATAATAGTTTGGGTGTAACGGTTGACACGTTTTTTTTCACCTATGATAATCATCCGAATTTTCTGAGTTTATTTTTCTTGCAAGGTCCGGCAAATCCTAACAATCCGCTTACCCATACTTATAAACCTACGGTGGGCGCTGTTTTTACAGATACCTACATCTATCGTTATGACAGCAAGGGCAATGTTATCTTTCAACATGAAGCAGCAGATGGAGAAGATGCTTATATAGATTACGATTGCGGACAATAATCATTTCTTCGAAAGCTGAACTCACGTCATTTCGATGCGAAGAAGCGAGAAATTCCTAACAGTTTCGGACTTGCGATACACTATTGCAGTACTAATCGGGATTATTACGTCGCTACGCTTCTCATAATGACGGTACTCACTTAGGAAATATATATTCTACATGCTAATTTCCGCATCATATCGGACGCGGCTCGCAATGACAGTTGCATTACCTAAACCAAACCTTCCGCTTATCCTCATACTGATCTTCAGGATTTTCTTTATTTCTTTTATTGAACCCAGTCAACAGCGCTTTTTCCATTTCTTTTTTTACCTGCGTGATGATCTTCTGCATATTATTTGTCGTAAACGTTCCGAAAGGCTCATGCAACTTCTCATGTGTTTTCTTATCATAAAATAAGATGGAGTCCGGCTTGATGGTAAGCGTATAATAATTATAAAATGATGTGCCGGATTTTGTCCGCTGCGGCACTGCAAGTACTTGTGGCTTTACATTCTTACAGCCCACCTGTTCGTCGCGCGGCACCAGCCACGGGCTCAACAGCGGTCCTATGCTGATATATCTTTTAAATACGTAGCGCTCATCCCGGAACTGCACGCGGCTATCCCACCATACATCCTTATTTTGCTCGGCTTCCGGAAGCTTCGCCTGTTTGGCAGCATCCACAATATCGTATGCGTGCTTGCTATCTTCCTTGCTGCTCACCGGCAGCAGCAACGCAATTTCCTTTTTTAATTCCTCGCTCGCTATTTGTTCGTACGACAAGCCTTCTTGCTTTAGTAATATCCGGAGAATAATTTTTTTTCCAATCAACGTTCCGAGGGAATTAGAGTAAGTGTCTTCCGGCGTGAAAGTAGATTGCTGTTCGCTATACGTGAAGTTAGGAAGATGATAATACCAGCTCGCCAGCTCATGCCACGCGAGACGCTCAAACGCTATTTTCTGCGACATCGCCGCAATATCTGTCAAACGCAAATGATTGATATTTTTAAGTCGCAGTTTCAGAATGCCATCTGTTGACTGCATATCTATTTCTTTACTTTTATCGTCTAATATTTTGAATGCAACATGTACTGTCCAGTCCATTGCCGTTCTTACGTGACTGAAGTCTATGAACCCGCCCCTGCAGGTATACAGTGCTCCGTTTTTTTCTTTTAAATTGGTCTTGCCATAAGATTGCGTGCCATAATCATCGGCAGTTATAAAGTCGGTGATGGGGAAAAGCGGGAAGGCATAAAATGATAATCCATATCCGAATTGCGAAAAATTTTTGCGCTTCTTTTTTTCGGGCGTACCCAGTTGCTCGGCATAATGCTCCGTAATATATTGCCTGTAATTTTTTTGTTGTATAGATGAGGGAATAGTATCTGCATTACTTTTCCCGGGAAGAATACCAATAAAAACGATCAATAAGATTGCCTGTACTTTAAATGTCATAAATGGTTTTGATGCTTCTTAAACCATTCCCAGGAGGGATTGTTCAATTAGAAATTTATCTAATATATTCGGGTTGCAAAGACAACCTGGTTATGATACAACTTCCGCTTTTAATTTGCCGGTTACATCACACGCTGTGTCTGCTACCTGGTGCGATACCACGCCTGCGGTTTCCATTAAGTTATGGGTTACAGCACTTGCTCTTTCCGCCACTCTATGTGTAACTGCTTCCGCTGTATCCATTACTTTTTCCGCCATCGCTAAGCCAGCCGTTACTAACCCTGAATTGCGGATCATGCTTATCATGCTCTTCTTACGCAACAAATACACCGTTACTCCCACTGCAGCAACGACAGCAGTCACCACTGCGGCAGTTTGCAGAACTCCTTTGCGATTATTTTTCCATTCATCTTTCATTCGCTGCACCATTGGTGTGCGACCGTTCGCATCTTGTGTTTGTTCGGATTTTCCTAAGGGTTTATTTACGTCGGCATGAACCTTGTAAGGTTGGTTATGATTATTTGATTTCATTTTAAATTTTTTAATAAGTTAGAAATAGTTTTGTATTTGCATCTTTTAAAGAGATGATTGTTATGATGATAAAACAGGAAATTAATTTGAGAGTTTCTGAAAAGCGGAATTATTTTCAAAAATAATTTTTCGCTTATTGGGTGAAGCTTTTATGTATGAGAAAAAATAGAGATAAGAGAAGAGAAGGGAAAATTTATGAATTTTGAATTTTGAGTGAAAAAAATGCGTTCATGTACGCAATATTAAATCCTAAAAAAAATGCGTAAGAAAAAGTTACTCTACGAATATTATTCCTATTTCACCTGGTTATAAGTAAAGGAAACACTCATCCTATCCACCTGTGCATCTACAATATTGCGATCGCCGGTGGAAGTACCTGTTGTGGGCATATTGAAAATAATGCTGATACCTACCCATCCCGGATCATCGCCAAAAGCATTTCTGAAATCAAGCCCTGACAATGTCCCTGAATATAGATTTGAGGAACTGTTGTAAGTAAGTGTTATAAATTTTTTCTCGTTCTGTCCCCAATATGCCTTTCCCTGGATCGAAGTGACGCCTGTTAATGTACCGTTATTAATGGGCGTGACGGTAAATGTTGCCTGTGCAACATTGTACGAACAGATATTAGTAGGCGTAGAAGTATTCTCGTAGAATAGAGACCGTACGGATCCGTTTAATTCTTCAAAACTGTAATTATCAGACAGATCGTCTGTCCAGTTGCTTGTCTGTCCGCACGTTTTAGCAGTTGATGTTGTGCTATCTTCTTTCGTACAAGACGAAAGAAATAAAACTACGGGAAGAAATAAAATAAGTATTTTTTTCATGGTGATGGTTTATACTTTAATTTATACAAAAAAAATTAAAAAATCAAATGGTGATGAGAAACGACATGAGTACCGTCATTTCGAAGTGAGGAACGAGCGAGAAATCCCGAATAGTTTCGCTCTTGTGTCCTCAAAAAACTAAAATCTTATATTTATAATATGGAATGAGGCGGCTGTGTTTATATCATGACCAATAATAAAACAACGCTGTACATTGGTGTAACTTCAGATCTTTCCTCAAGAATTCAGGAACATAAAGAAGGAATATATAAAGAGAGTTTTACGCATCGATATAATTTACATTTTCTGATCTATTTTGAATTCTCTCCATCGATTGAAGAAGCAATAGAAAGAGAAAAACAGATTAAAAATTTTCCCGAAAGAAAAAAGAATTATTAATCAATACTATTAACCCTTTATGGAATGATTTAATGGCAGATTTAGAATATATAGATTAAACAAGTGCAATTCTTATCGGGATTATTACGTCGCTGCGCTTCTCATAATGACGTACTCCTTTTCGGACCGGTAGAGCACCGTCATTTCGAAGCGAAGAACGAGCGGAAAATCCTCCGAAGGAATTCTTCGGACCGAACAGTTACGCACTTGTGCCTCTCTGTTATTTACTAAACGTTCTCTCCTTCACTGCAGATATGATCGGATCGATAACTCCGGGTATTTTTAATGCGAAGCCTTCGGCTCTCTTCACAGCAGCTGCACCAGTTGCAGCAACTCCTGCCGCAGCAGTTTTCACTGCACCCATCCATTTCTTTTTCCGCATTAGAAAAATTACAACAAAAGTAGTTGCAACAGTCACCACTGCCGCTGTTTTCAGTACTCCTTTTTTATTGTATTTCCACTCCGCTTTCCATCGCGCAGCCATCGGATTCTGAAACTCTCCTTTTTTATAATCGTCAATGTAACCTTCTATTACATTGATCCTGTCTGCCAGCATCAGCGGAAGCCAGTGCGAATAGGTAGACTCGCTGAATTTAAATGCAAACCTTCGCAGTGCTCCACTCACGCCACTCGGCGGCACTGTTGTTCCAAACACGCGGCTCACACCAGGTCGTTCTGTAGAATGTAAAATTTCTACAGTCAACGGCTGCTGCACCGGTTTTTCATAATTAAAACGCAGGTGGTCCGCGCCATTCCAATTCTTCATCGGGTAAGTCGGATCATTTTCAGGATCGGCATCAACGCCCCAACCTTTTATATTTTTATAGCTTTCTGCAATCGCTCTGTCTTTTGCTGCATCCACTGATGCTTCCTGTTCCGGTATATTTTTCATAAGGTTATTTTTTATGCTCTCGCATGGTGAGGAATCAATAATGGCTTAATACAATTATCGCGTTTATTAGAAAAGATATGATACCCTTCGGCTACTTCTTCTAAAGGAATTCTATGCGTGATGATCGCTTTCGGATTCAGCCTGCCTTCTTTTACATGTTCGATCAATCGCGGCATGAGGCGTTTTACAGAAGCCTGGTTCGCGCGAATAGTCAATCCTTTATTCACAACGTTGCCGATTGGTACGAGTGCATCGATCGGACCATAAACACCGACGATAGAAACGATGCCTCCTTTTTTTACAGAGTTGATCGCCCAGTGTAATGCAGTAGCTGCACCGCCGGTCATTGGTATTCTTCTTCCGAGCATGGTTTGCAATACATCTCCCGCTGCATCGCCGCCGACGGCATCAATGCAAACATCAGCACCAAACCATCCCGTCGTGCGTTTTACAAATTCAACAACATCTCCCAGCTCTTTAAAATTATATGCTTCGCACTGCGCATAGTCTCTCACAAAATCGAGGCGGTATTCCACATGATCAATCACGATCACTCTTCCTGCGCCGAAAAGCCATGCACATTTCGCCGCCATAATTCCAATTGGTCCTGCGCCGAAAATCACAACAGTATCTCCTTTTCTTATACCGCCCATTTCCGCTGCCTGGTAGCCTGTCGGAACAACATCAGTTAACAATACTGCATCGTCGAGATCCATCCATTCCGGGATGATCATCGGTCCCACATTTGCGTAAGGCACGCGCACGTATTCCGCTTGTCCGCCGGCGTAACCGCCTGCAGTATGCGAGTACCCGTAGATGCCGCCAACAGCAGTTGCTGAAGAGTTGGACTCATGGCAATTGCCGAAAAGATCCTGCTTGCAAAACGGGCATGTGCCGCATGCAATATTAAACGGCACCATGATGTGGTCGCCAACTTTTAAATTATCTACGCCGGGACCGACCTCTTCAACGATGCCTGTAAATTCGTGACCGAATGTTGAGCCTACACGCGTGTCGGGTACGAGCCCGTGATAAATGTGCAGGTCCGACCCGCAAATGCATGAACGTGTAACGCGCACGATCGCATCTTGCGGGTGCTCTATTTGTGGCATAGGTTTATTCTTGTCTGCGCGAACCTTGTAAGGTCCTCTATAATTCATCGCTATCATAGTTTCATTTTTAAAAGTTAGAAATAGTTTTTATGTCTTGACTTTTAAGCAAAAAAAATATTTTGCCTGTTCGTTTTAAAACAAGAAATTATTTTGAGAGTTCTTGAAAAGGGAAACTATTTTTTGAAAATAAATTTGTGTTTTGAAGTGAAGGTTTTATGTATGAAAAAAATTGATGGTATGAAACAAACTTAATGAGCGTCGTCATTTCGAAGCGACGAAGGAGCGAGAAATTCCGAATCTTTTCGCACTTGCTTTGCAAATCTTATTTTATCTTATATTTATTATTTGGAGCGCGGCGGCTGTATTTATATCATGACCAACAGAAATAAAACGACATTGTACGTTGGTGTAACTTCTGATCTTTCCTCAAGAATTCAGGAACATAAAGAAGGAATATATAAAGAGAGTTTTACGCATCGATATAATTTACATTTTCTGATCTATTTTGAATTCT
>JAQBNI010000105.1 GCA_028288625.1 Bacteroidota bacterium
CAGCCATGCATTCAAACTGGCGGTAGCCCGGATTTAATTGTACATAAGCCGGTAAGCTCCAATAATTTCCCAATTTCGGCGCAATTCTTGTAACTATAAATTTTTTCCTAAATTTAAATTGAATCAAAAATAAAACAATGAAAGAAGGTACAAAGGAAAATCCATGGAAATTAAAAACTCCGCCATTGTCATCCGAATACGAAATGTATAAAGATGAAAAAGATGGCAAGGAAGTTATTGTATGTGTTGTAGGAAAGACAACTTTGTTGTATGACTATCGCTGTATTGCAGATCTGCATGCGATGTTAAAAAAACATGGCGACTGGATGGAACTTGGAAGTGCAGATGAACAAAAACCTTCAAAAGAAGGGACGGTAGAAGCCTGGGGACGCTCAGAGAAAAATCCTGCCGGCGGCTGGTATGGCTTAAAGAAAGGACTGCGCGGCAGATTCGGCATGTACGTTCCGCCACTCATGGAAAAGTTAGGTCTTGCAGAAGTAACGCATGATCCGAAAGGAAATAAAATGCGGGCAAAATAACATCCAATAAATAAAATGATAGTTATACAGTCCCCGGCTAAAACATATCTCTGAACAATTAGAGAATTTTTACCTTTAATGAATACGCAACATTAAAGCATGCCGTTAAAACACATCCTCTCCGTAATCCTCCTGGCGCCAATGCTTGTACTTTCACAGGAGGAAAAAACTTTTACAACGCAATACCGCGAAGATTTTAATTTTTTCTGGGAATCCATCAATACGGATTATTGCTACTTCAATAAAAAACAAACAGATTGGGAAAAGGTGAAAGCAATATACTTACCGCAAACGGATACGCTGAAAACCCGCCCGCAATTTGTAAGCTTGCTGGAAAATGCATTTTACGAGATCTACGATCACCATGCTTCATTAAACACCAATACACCTAATTCGCAAAGGCTTGTTCCATCCGGAACAGATATATGGGCGGAGTTTATAAATGGCAAACCTATTATTGCTGAGGTGAGAAAAAATTTCGGTGCT
Source organism: Bacteroidota bacterium (assembly GCA_028288625.1). Taxonomy (GTDB): domain Bacteria; phylum Bacteroidota; class Bacteroidia; order Chitinophagales; family JADIYW01; genus JADJSS01. The sequence continues at coordinate 1,026 of JAQBNI010000105.1, forward strand.
GAAAAATGCGGGATTGTCCCCGGCATGGAAGTAATCACCGTAAACGATATTCCGGTCATGAAAGCAATTGAACCGTTCTTTGCAAAATCTTTAAAGGCAACAGATGAAGAAGCAAAGAATTATGCACTTCGTAGCTTGCTGGCAGGGAATCATATCACGCCAAGAAAAATCACTTTAAAAATAAACAACAAAACCGCAGATTATTTTCCCGACAGCCCATCTCCTCTTTTAGAAAATATAAATTATGCAACAAAAATTGAAAGCCGCATGATCAATAACACGGGGTATATTAAGATCAATAATTGTTTGTTCGATAATGATCTCCTCCCTTTGTTCGACAGCATCATGCTAACTCTGCAGCAGACCAATGCGCTCATCCTCGATCTTCGCGAAACACCAAGCGGCGGCAATACAACCGTAGCGCGTGCGATACTGAGCTGGTTTATCAGGCAAGATCATTATTACCAGAAACACGAATTATACGCAGAAGAAAAACAAACCGGCATCAAGAGAAGCTGGATGGAAATCGTATCTCCCCGCCCGGGAAAATATTACAGTAAGCCGGTGGTTGTATTAGTTGATCATTGGACAGGCAGTATCGCAGAAGGTATTACCATTGCATTTGACGGCATGAAAAGAGCCACCGTATTAGGAACAACAATGGCACGATTAAACGGCGCTGTTTATTCTTATGAAATGCCAAACACAAAAATTCATTTTTCTTTTCCCGTTGAAAGGTTATACCACGTGAACGGAACATCGCGTGAAAAATATATCCCGCCGGTTTACATTGATCTGATAAAACAGCCTTACAAACCCGGTGAAGATATTTTTCTCGATATCGCCATAAAATATCTAAAGAAAAAACAGCAATGAATTTTTCCAGTGAAAATTTCGCGGGCGTTCACCCTGCCATCATGCAAGCGCTTGAAGATTGCAACAAAGGTTATGCGCCTTCTTATGGCAATGATCCATTTACAGAAGAATCGATCGATGCTTTTAAAGAAATTTTCGGGAACGATATCGATGTATTTTTTTGCTTTAACGGTACCGGTGCAAATAATTTCGCCATCAGTTCGATGACGGAAAAACATCAATCGGTTTTTTGTTCCGATGTTGCACATTTATATGTTGATGAGTCAACGGCGCCAGAAGCTTTTACCGGTAACAGGTTATACCCGATCAAATCGCTGAATGGAAAAATGCTTCCGGATGACTTTAAACAGCAGGTAAAAAGAATTGGTGATGTGCACCATCCGCAGCCCGGTGTTTTATCGCTAACACTTCCTACGGAATACGGAACTGTTTATCAGTTGGACGAACTGGAACAAATTTCAGCAGTCTGCAAAGAAAATAATATAATGCTGCATATCGACGGTGCAAGAATTTTCAATGCATTGGAAAGCCTGAACTGTTCATTTAAAGATCTGCTGGAAGCCAGCAAAATGGATGCTTTGAGTCTCGGCGGCACAAAGAGCGGCATGATGTTCGGCGAAGGGGTAGTCTTCTTCAACACCTCGCGGTTCAAATATTTAAAATACAATCACAAGCGAAGCATGCAGCTCGCATCCAAGAACAGGTTTATTGCTGCACAATTTAAAGCACTGCTGCAAAATGAACTTTGGAAAAATATTGCTGCACATACAAACGGTTTGGCAAAAGAATTCGAACAGCAACTTCGTCAAATCGACGATAACCTGATCTTGCACCCGGTAGAAACGAATATGGTTTTTCTAAGAATGAAGGAAAACATTTATTCTGAAATGAAAAAGGATGCACATTTTTACCTGTGGGATGCGCGGAAAGAAGAAACAAGATTCGTATTCTCATTTTCCAATAATAAAAGTGAAATAGATGCTTTTATGGAAAAGTTTAGAAGACTGAGGAAATGAGCAGTATCTATATTCTCTAATTTTACAATTATCTAATTCTACAATTGTAATCACTATAAAACAACACTATGAAAGCTTACTCAAACACTTTTCAAAACACCGGTGGTATCAGCCTGATGATCGCAGGATTGATTACTGCTATTGCACTTTGTTTTCATCCAGATGAATTTATTCCCGGCAGTGTACTCTTAAGCTCATGGAAACCCGTCCATCTTGCGTTGTTAATTGCATTTACATTAAGCGTTTTCGGAATAGTGGGGATTTTCAGTTTTTTAAAAGATGAGGTCACGCTAGTGAATAATGTGGCATATTTTATCGGTCTAACCGGCTGTATATGGAGCGTATCGCTGGTGGTAATTGAACTGTTTGTACTGCCGGGTATTGCAGCCCACGACGGTACTATTGTTCCATTGATGAATATGATGGATCCCGGGACATCGCTGGAAACATTACAGCAGTTCTTCTTTGGCGCTATCAGCATCTGGATCCTCGGATGGATATTGGTGGGCATTTCCCTGCTGAGAAGCAAAAAGCTTCCCAAATATGTGGGCGCCGTTATTATTGTGGCAAGCATTTGTATTGCTGTTCCAACGCACTTTGCAGGCGGACTTTCCGGTATACTGCATATCGTGTTTTCATTGCTGTTTGGCGGCAGCTGGATCCTGCTGGGTAATCCATCCGTAAACCGCAGTTCCCTGTTGCGCCATAATATTCAAAAATATATTAATAAATACTTGGATAGCTCAAACGGTTTTCTTAAACTTGAAACCGATTGATTACTAATTTTTAAAACAAATTTAATGAGAAGAGATGTTTTCCAGGCATTAGCCGACCCAACAAGAAGAGATATCTTAGCCCTTGTTGCTAACGAATCGCTGAATTTAAATGCTGTTGCAGAGAATTTTGATATCAGCCGTCCTGCTATCTCAAAGCATATTAAGATACTGACGGAATGCGGGCTGATCACAATTAACCAGGTGGGCAGGGAACGCTATTGCGAAGCAACGCTTCAGCAACTGAAGGAAGTATCTGAATGGATACAGCAATTTAAAGGAAAATCGGCTGCGAAACCAAGTGCTCCGGCAAGTAAAAAAGCAGTTCCTGCAAAAGCGAAACCTAAGCCAAAACCGAGACCAAAACCGAAACCGAAGGCAAAAATAGTGCAAAAAGCAGTCGCCAAACCAAAAGTAAAAGAAAAGGCGAAGCCCGTAGCGAAACCAAAAGCAAAAGCAAAAGATAAAAAGAAGAAAGTCAACGACAAAAACTGGTTCTTTGACAAATACACGATAAAGGATCCGAAAAAGAAGAAAAAGAAAAGATAGTTATGTTGAGTGACAAATACGGCATTCAATGGATGGTTAACATCCTAACTCCTATGTGATGGAGGATTTCCATTATACCATTACATCTGAAATTCACACTGACCGTGAAACGCTCTGGAAGCATATCACGCAAATGAAAAATGTAAACGCGGAATTAATGCCGTTTGCACGTATGACATACCCTGCGGATAAAAGCGAGATCGGTAACAACGAAATTCCTTTACATCAAACACTTTTTAAAAGTCTCGTTTTACTGTTTGGATTTATTCCCGCTGACCTGCATTTCCTGCGCCTGGACAAGATCGACAATGGAAAAGCTTTCTATGAAAACTCAGTGACTGCAATGCACCGGTACTGGAAACATACGCGAACAATTACCGAACGTGACGGAAAAACATTTTTGCAGGATGAACTGCATTTCCTGCCGCGGATCTATCCTGCAGGCTATTGTTGCTACCTGTAATTAAAACGATCTTCGGGAACAGCACAAGAATTTAAAAAAAATCTTTAATAGCTAAGCGCGTTTGCATCACATTTATTAATTTTAACCAAAACAAATCCAATGCCTAAATACATCATTGAGCGCGAGATCCCCGGAGCGGGAAAATTATCTGCAGAACAACTGAAAGGAATTTCACAAACTTCCTGTGGCGTTTTAAGAAAAATGGGATCGGAGATCCAATGGCTGCAAAGTTATGTAACCGGCGATAAGATCTATTGCGTATACATTGCACCTAACGAAGACATGGTACGCGAGCATGCGAAACAGGGAGGATTTCCTGCAAATTCAGTGAGTGAGGTAGCTACTGTTATTGATCCGACGACTGCTGAATAGAAATTCGACAGATCCTTCGCGGTGCTCAGGATGACGTTATAATATCTCCAATACTTTTTCCGGAGGTCTGCCGATTACTGCTTTATTTCTGTTGATGATAATTGGGCGTTCAATTAATATAGGGTTATCATGCATTGCCTTTATCCATTCCTCATCGGACAAATTTTTTCCTTTGTACTTTTCTATATACACCGGTTCTTTTGTGCGGATAAGATCGTGTGGTTTTATTTTTAATTTTTTGAGAATATCTTTTAATTCTTCTATCGTTGGAACATCTTCCAAATATTTTACTGTATGAAATTTCTTTCCGCTTTCTTCCAGGAATCCTAATGCACACCTGCTCGTGCTGCAGCGGTTGTTGTGATAAATAGTGATCATTCTGAATTTTAAATTTTAAATTTTAAATTTTGAATTATAAATGATTAAAAACTGAAGCCAATTCAACATTTAAAATTCATCATTTAAAATTACTTTATATTCCCGTGTAATTAAACGGTGTTATCTTTTTCAATTCTTTTTTTACTTCTGCAGAAACATCCAGCTTGTCAATAAATGCGAGCATCTCGTTCTCACCTATTTTCTCATGAGTACGTGTCAGGTCTTTCAATGCTTCGTAAGGCTTCGGATACCCTACGCGGCGTAGAATCGTTTGAATACCTTCCGCAACCACGATCCAGTTGTCTTCCAGATCCTGTTTTATTTTTTCTTCGTTCACAACCAATTTATTCAATCCCTTTTTTATGGAATCCATTGCGATCAGCGTATGTGCAATAGGAACGCCGATATTCCGAAGAACAGTGGAATCAGTAAGATCGCGCTGCAGC
>JAQBNI010000017.1 GCA_028288625.1 Bacteroidota bacterium
ATTATTGTAGGTATCGGTAATGACGATCATAAAGCCACGATCCGCTTATTTAAAAGGATCGCCTCTAAAAAATTACCTTTTTATACGACCGGCACAAACGGGTTTATAGATGTGGAAGATGTCGCGCGCATTTGCATACAATTGATGAACAGCAATATTCAGTCCGGGCGTTTTATTGCCATCAACGAAAATATTTCTTTTAAAAATTATTTTGAAAAGATCGCTGAAGTTCTGAAAGTGCCGCCGCCCGCATTTGCATTAAATTCATTCGGTGGCAGACTAATGGTAACCGCAGACTGGATGCTCTCAAAACTGGCTAAAAGAAAACGGGGACTCACAAAAGAAAATCTGAAAGTATCTTTGGATAAATTTGAGTATTCAAATAAAAAACTCAAAGAAGCTTTAGGTTACAATTTTATCCCATTTGATGAAACCATACGGAAAGCCGCAAACAGCATGCTTCCGGAAAACTCATTGATCATTCCCGGGTAATCGCCAAACTTCCCAAACTTGATTTGGGATCTAAAATGCTCTAATTAGATGACCTCTAAAAACAAAAAAATAATCGCTATCTGGCTCATCGTCGGTGTAGCGATGGTATTGGTACAAATTATGCTCGGCGGCATTACACGCTTAACCGGTTCGGGCTTGTCGATCACAGAATGGGGCGCAATACTTGGTGCTGTTCCGCCGATGAATCACGAACAATGGATCACGGCATTTGAAAAATACAAGCAGTTCGATCAGTATAAGCTTGTCAATACTGCAATGACCCTGCAGCAATTCAAAGGAATATTTTTCTGGGAATTTATGCACCGCAACTGGGCGCGATTGATGAGCATCGTTTTCCTGGTTCCGTTAATTTATTTTCTGTGGAAAAAGTTGCTTGCCATAAATGAATTGCCAAAAATTTTAGTGATCGTTTTCCTGGGTGCGTTGGAAGGTTTGATGGGATGGATCATGGTGGCTTCGGGTTTGGAACAAAACAAAGTATTAGTGAATCCCGTGAAATTGATGGGACATTTAATGATTGCGAGTATTATTTTAGCTTATACTTTGCGACTTTCACTGGAATATTTATACCCGAAGCAACATCACCCGTACGATAAGACTGCAAGAAATTTTACACGGATCTTGTTGCTGCTCGTCTTTACGCAGATCGCATTTGGCGCGCTGATGGCGGGTTCCAAAGCTGCTTTGAATTGTACTACATTTCCATTGATGAACGGAAGTTACATTCCGCCAAATCTTGGCTTTCATCAACCGTGGCAGGATTTTATTTATGAAAATAATATGACTTTTCAATTCCTCCACAGGAACATGGCTTACCTGATTTTTTTATTTGTAGTGTTTTTCTTTTTCAAAACAAAAAATACAGCTGCCCAATTTGAATTCCATCGTACGCGATGGTTCCTGTTGATCATGGTGGTCATACAGGCGCTGCTTGGAATTTTTACATTGATCAACAGCGAAGGTAAAGTTCCGGTTGTATTAGGTGTTGCACACCAGCTGGGCGCATTCCTGTTGCTGATTTTTTCTGTTGAAGCGCATTATTTTGTGAAATACAAATCCTTGCCGGCGCAAAAAAAAGTTTGATGCTGCTAAAAATTTCCTCCATTACAAATCTCACAGATGCACGTTATTTCAGCGCGATCGGTGCAAATTATTTAGGATTTAATTTTGATGCATTGAATGAAAATAATATTTCCATACAGAAAGCAACCGAAATTTCTTCCTGGCTGCATCAGCCTGTTATTGTTGGCGAATTCGGGATGCATCAGACAAAAGAAGAAATTGAATTTATTGCACAGCAGCTGCAATTAAATGAGATACAAATTCCATTTCAGCATGCTCAAAAAGATGAACTCGAGTTTCCAAAGTTTTTGGTTGTTGATGATTGGTCCACTGTCCACGGTCCACAGTCCACAGATATTTTTGTCCTTAAAATAAATGAGGAAGAAATAAATAATATAGAATTGAAAAAAATTATTTCACTTCAAAAAATTATTATCGAAATGGAATTTACCACGCAGAATATTTTATCTGTTGTAGAAAAATTAAATCCTTACGGCATCCAGATCACTTGTAAAAAAGAAGAAAAACCGGGATCGGGAAATATAGAAGACTATGCGGATGTCCTTGAATTAATCGGGTTTTCATGAAAGAGTAAAGCACAAATACTTTATCGTCCGGCTTTCATTTAAATGCATTTTCTCATAATAGGTTTGTATGCCGAACAATTCCTCATTCTTATCCATTCCATATACATCATCATAATCTTTAAAAATCACGGAAGGAAAATCAGCCAGCACTTGCTTTGTATAATTATATAAAATATCGCTGTCGGTTTTTAAATGTATCAAACCGCCTTTTTTTATAACCTGTTTGTAAACGCTGAGAAATTTTTTTGAAGTAAGTCTTCGCCTGTGGTCCGCATTTTTAGGAAACGGATCGGAAAAAGTGATCCAGATCTCTTCAATATCTCCCGGCAAAAAATACTCGTTGATCTTATCGATCTGGTCCCTGATGAAAGCTACATTCTGCAAATTCTCCAAAACGGTGATCCTTGCTGAGCTCCAGATGCGGTTACCTTTTATATCAACTCCGATAAAATTTTTATCCGGAAATAATCTTGCCATGCCGAGCGTATAATCACCCTTGCCGCAAGCCAACTCTAAAATAATGGGGTGCTGATTTTTAAAAAAATCATACCACTTACCTTTTAGAACAGGAGCTTTTTCAAAAACGATCGGGTTGCTATGCAGTGCCTCATATTTTACCAGTTTACCAATTCCCAAGTTCTTCTTTTGGACAAAGATAAAAAAGATAGCAAGGAGAAAAAATGCTGCTTAAACCATTTCCAACTGATGCTGCCTGGAAAAATCAAGGATATTCTGAATGGTTGTAGGTGACGGTTCGCCCCCATTTTCATCCAGCGCCTGTTTGGCTTCCTTCAATTTGTTAAATTCCTCCTGCAGCGACACGTCATTTTCCAAAGCATTACGCACTGAAGCAGCTTCGGTGATGTTGGTTTCGTTGTAAAGATGTTTGATAAGAATGTTGGGTGTAAAGTCTGTTTGCATACAATAGCTTTGAATTGTTAACGCAGCAAAACCGAACTTATTTTATATGATAAGAATTATTGATATAAAACAGCTTTTTTGTGTGATTAATCGCCTCCCGTGCCTTTAAACTGGTCGTCTTTAAAGCGGAAAAAGACGTTAAAAGTGGTCAAACTGCCATAGATGCGGGTTATATATTGGGTCAATTCCACCTTTTCCGTATCTGAAAGCTTCGAGCTATTGATCTTTTGCTCCATTACCCTGAGCCTGTCGCGGGTCATCACGATCTTGTGAAAGAAGCCTTCAATGGGGATTTCTTTGGATTGGAGTGATTTGTCCTTGGGCTGCAGGATCAGCGTTCCACCTTCCCAGCGTTCACCTATTTTGACATTTTCGACTAATTCCGTTAAGGGTTCTATAATGTCTTCGAGAATCCTCCTTACCTGGTCGAGTGAAATTGCATCTTTTGCTTTTTCGATCAGCCTGATCACTATCAATCCATCAAAACTTTTGGAGATCTCTTTTTCACCATGCTCAGGAAAATAAATATTATAGATATACTCGTCTTCATCATCTATAATAATACCTTTCCCAAATTTTGGATGCTCGATCTTAGTACCTATTGGATATGAAGTCATTTTGAAATTTTAACGAAAATAGAAAAGCAATTCAATATTGCAAAGAAAAAACAGCATTGATGATCATGGAACTAATGAACAAATGAAATCTCTTTGAAATTAAATTCTTCAACGCCGCTTTCTATTTCCATAACCAGTTTGCCTGATTCAGTTATGTCTATGATCTTTCCCATAAAATTTTCACCATTTTTTTTAAATTCCGCTACAACATTAAAGTGATATAGATTTTCTAAATATTCTTGTTTCAAACTTTCAAACTTTCTTTCTTTCAACTGCAGGTAATATTTTTCAATAGAAGACAGTAACTCATTCAAAATTTCATTCCGATCCAGTTCTTTTTGAAGCAGCAGCCGTAAACTCGTTGCATTTAAATCATTGCTAAAAACTTCCTGGTTCACATTTAATCCGATACCGATCACAGAATGCTTTAATTGCACACCCGAAATCGTGTTCTCTATTAAAATACCGGCGATCTTTTTACTATCTACATAAATGTCATTCGGCCATTTAATGAATGCACCGGGTGATTCCCTTTTTAGTATGGACCATTGACTATGGACCATCGACAATATTCCAAGCGAAACAGCCATATTCAAATAAAACTGATCGGTAGCACGTAAAAAACCGGTTTGATAAATAATGCTGAACGTTAAGTTTTTGTTAGCCTCAGATGTCCATTTGTTGCCCGACTGACCGCGTCCCTGAAGCTGTTCATCTGCTAAAATGACAGTCCCGTCAATTGGACTGGTTTTTGTAATATAATCCTTTGCATAACTGTTTGTAGAGTCTACAGTCGGCAGGTAAATAAGGAACTTTCCGGTAAAAAAACTGTTATTTACATTAAATTCCAAAATTTAGTAGATTTGAGTGAAATTATAAATAAAAAGGGTTTGGAAAAAATTAAAAGCAGGAAAAAAAACAAAAGCATACCGGCGGAAGATTTGAATGAATTGATCGTTTCGCTTATCCAGGATAAAAAAGGCAATGATATTGTGAGTCTTGATTTAAGGAGGATACCTGAAGCAATTACCGATTATTTTGTAATTTGTCATTGCGAATCAACTACTCAAACACGGGCTATTGTTGATCACTTAGAGGAAGAAGTCAGAAAGCAAACATTACTTAAACCACTGCATGTTGAGGGTCGTTCTAATGGAGAATGGTGTCTTATAGATTTCGGTGATATTGTTGTACATATTTTTCAGCGGGAGAAGAGAGAATTTTATCAGCTGGAAGATCTTTGGAGCGATGCGGTGATGGAGCGTTATGCATAATTAGACAAATTGTAAATTAAATATAAATGGATTTTTTACCAGAAAATGAAGAGCCGAAAAAGAAAAAAGGATTCAACAGCTATTGGCTGTTCGCGATATTAATTGTAGGATTGCTGGCTACGCAATTTCTTTCCTTGAATTTTCAAATCAAACAAACTTCGGAAGATGAATTCTTTCGTAAACTGATTCCTTCCGGCGATGTCGGCAAAGTCACGATCGTGAATAAGGAACAGGTTGAAGTTTTTATTAAGGAAGATTCGCTGAAAACAAAGAAACAATACGCTTCTATTAAGCAAACGAAGATTGGCACGCCAAACAAGGGACCGCATTATTCTTTTGAGCTTACTTCAGTGGATGCATTCAAGCAAAAACTGGATGCGATACAAGCAGTGACACCTTATGATAAGTTGATCAAGGTAACCAACGAATATCGCAAAGGAATTTTTGATATTATCGGTTGGCTGTTGCCCATTATTTTATTGATCGGCGTATGGATGTTTTTGATGCGGCGTGCAACGGGCGGCATGGGCGGTGCAGGCGGACAAATATTCAACATTGGAAAATCAAAAGCAAACCTGTATGATAAAGACACCAAGGTAAGTGTAACGTTTGATGATGTTGCAGGATTGGATGAAGCAAAAGAAGAAGTAAAAGAAGTGGTGGATTTTTTAAAGAATCCAAAAAAATATACAGCGCTCGGAGCAAAAATTCCTAAAGGTGTTTTACTTGTGGGACCTCCGGGAACCGGAAAAACTTTATTGGCAAAAGCAATGGCGGGCGAAGCGCAGGTGCCGTTCTTTTCGATCTCGGGTTCTGATTTCGTGGAAATGTTCGTAGGTGTCGGTGCATCAAGAGTAAGAGATCTGTTTAAGCAAGCGAGAGAAAAAGCGCCTTGTATAATTTTTATTGATGAGATCGATGCAGTTGGTCGCGCGCGCGGAAAGAATATGATGCAAAGCAACGATGAGCGCGAGAGCACATTGAATCAGTTGTTGGTAGAGATGGATGGCTTCAGCGGTGATAAAGGAATCATTATGCTTGCTGCAACAAACCGCCCCGATGTACTGGATTCAGCATTGCTGAGACCGGGAAGATTTGACAGGCAGATATCTATCGATAAACCGGATCAGAAAGGAAGAGAGCAGATCTTTAAGGTCCATTTGAAAAAGCTAACGCAGATCGGCAAGACTGTTAGCGCAGATAAATTAGCTTCGCTTACACCTGGATTTGCAGGCGCTGAAATTGCAAACGTTTGTAACGAAGCGGCATTGATCGCTGCGCGAAAAGAAAAAACACAAGTAGAAATTGATGATTTCAATGACGCTATTGATAGAAGCATTGGCGGATTGGAAAAGAAAAACAAGATCATCTCCCCGCACGAAAAAGAGATCATCGCATTCCACGAAGCCGGACACGCGATATGCGGCTGGTACCTGGAGCATGCGCATCCGCTATTAAAAGTGACGATCATTCCGCGCGGTATTGCAGCATTGGGATACGCTCAATATTTACCGAAGGAACAATACTTATATCGTACAGAACAATTGCTGGACGAGATCTGCATGACGTTGGGTGGAAGAGCCGCAGAAGAAATTGTTTTCAATAAGATTTCTACCGGAGCACAAAACGATTTACAGCGCATTACGCAATTGTCTTACGCAATGGTATCTATATATGGGATGAATGAAAAAGTAGGGAACGTATCTTTTTACGATCCGCAAAATGAAAACATGTTTACCAAGCCGTATTCAGAAGATACAGCGAAAGTAATAGACGAAGAAGTGCGCAAACTTATTGAGACTGCATACAAGCGCACTGTGCAATTGCTGACAGAGAAGCGTGAACAGCTGGATAAGATCGCGCGGGCTTTACTGGATAAAGAAATATTATTTAAAGTGGATCTTGAAGATCTCATCGGCAAACGCACATTTGACGAAGAGCCGATACCGCTCGCAATTACAATAGACTAAAAATTATTTGATATAATAAGCCATCGCACTGCGGTGGCTTTTTTATTTAAGTTTTTTGCAATAGCATTTTATACATTTACATCATGCCAAGAGATACTGCGTTTAAAATTTACGGGATAGCAGTTATCGCTACAATGCTAATGTTGTGTGTTTGGATCTTTCTCAATAACCACTTTGATGGTTCAGTTTGGAATGGTATGAAGCTCAGCAAATCTGCATTAACCGTAGAATATTGTGAATGGAATAACACTGCAGCATTTTTTCACCAGGCAATGAATACATATTCCAACCTTGGATATTTCTTTTTAGGAATGATCGTTATCCATATTTCTTTTTACGACCGGAAAAATATCTCGGCAAATAAAAATCTCTTGCAGCAATTTCCTTTGTTATCTTTCTTCTTTGGATGCTGTTTAGTATACCTGAGTTTCGGCAGCGCATTCTTTCACGCATCGCTTACATGGATCGGACAGCGTGCGGATATGAACGGCACGTACAGTATTTGCATTGGGTTGCTGGGGGTCGGTGTTTACAGGGCATTTATCAGGAACGCATCGCCGTCTTTTAAAAAACTATATGTTGTTATTCTATTACTGATCGTTATTATTTTTATTGAATTACACCTGCTGATCAGCAGTGTATTCTTATTACCCTTCCTGATCTTATTAATGATCATCCTTACTTTTATTAATTATTACAAAAACCCGGACGGTTTCCGGATGCAATTTGCATTGCTAAGTTTACTGCTGATCATTTCTGCATTTGCTTTACGCATAATAGATGTAAAAAAAATAGCGTGTGATCCTTTTTCTTTTTACCAGGGTCATGCACTCTGGCATTTCCTTACGGGTATGAGCGCCTTTTTTTTGTATTGGTTTTATCGGAGTGAATTGTCTACGAATAATTTGTAGCTGTCATTCCGAGGCGCGTAATACAAACGGTAAATTTTGCATTACGAATACGCTCCGAGGAATCTCGCCTTGTGCATAAGCATTATGTGAATTTTATTTTACACTGCAGCTCTATAAAAGGCAAGATCCTTCACGACGCATAACCTATTTCTAAATTGTAGATTGTCAAGGCGGCGCTCAGGATGACGGTAGTGGTTTATTTACAATTTCCGCCTTCTTTTATTTTCATGTAGTAAGCTTCATACAGCGGAAGAATATTTTTGATATCAAATCTTTTAGATTGCTCGAATGCATTCTTCTTAAATTGTGCAAGTTTTGCTTCATCGCTTAATAATTCCATTGTCCTTGCAGCCATACCATCTACATCGCCCACCTTTAATAAAAATCCGGTAACACCATCGATATTTACTTCGGGAATTCCGCCCGCATCGGAAGAAACCACGGGCACTTCGCATGCCATTGCTTCCAGTGCAGCCAAGCCAAAGCTTTCACTTTCAGAAGGCATCAGGAAAACATCTGCAACTGCCAATAATTCTTCCACTGCTTCCTGTTTTCCAAGGAAACGCACATCCATGGAAGAACATAAATTCCTGGCTAAGATCTCCATGTTCTGTCGTTCCGGTCCATCTCCGATCATTAATAATTTGGAAGGGATCTGGGAAGATACCTTACAAAATATGCTAACGACATCTTCCACTCTTTTTACTTTTCGAAAATTCGAAGTATGGATCAGTATTTTCTCACCGTTTGGAGAAATTGCTTTTTTGAAATGATCTTTATTTACTTTTTTAAATCTCGAAAAATCGATAAAGTTCGGAATCACTTCAATCTCATTTTTTATATCGAAGTGCGCGAAAGTATCCGTTCTTAAGCTTTCGGAAACAGCGGTAACACCGCACGATTGATTGATAGAATAAGTAACAACAGGCTCATATGTCGGATCTTTTCCAACGAGCGTAATATCCGTTCCGTGAAGGGTGGTGATCACGGGAACATCTATTCCTTTCTGCAATAATATTTGTCGCGCCATATACGCAGCAGATGCATGCGGTATTGCGTAATGCACGTGAAAAATATCCAGCTTTGCATTTATTGCAACATCTACCAATTTGCTCGCCAGCGCAGTTTCATAAGGCGCATATTCAAACAACGGATAATCATTCAATCTCACCTCATGGAAATAAATATTCTCCACGAACATATCCAGCAAGCGTGCAGGTTCCTTGTAAGTAATGAAGTGTACCTTGTGTCCGTTTCGCGCGAGCCCTTTGCCAAGTTCCGTTGCCACAACCCCGCTTCCGCCATAAGTAGGATAACAAACAATTCCGATATTCATATGCTATAATTCAATTGATCAATTATGAAATTCAAATGCCAGACAAAAATAAGAGAATTGGAAGATAAAAGTGAAATAAACTGAAGGGATCATTTAAGTCTTTCGTTCATTTCCAAACCGCAGTTTAAAAATGATGCATAGTTGCTTTTGTCGGAAGAGAAAGAATAATCTACAGGCTGGTTGAGCAGCTGCTCTTTTGCATTGACCAACACGTACTGAGGTTGCGAATTCGTTTTAAAAAAGCGCGCCTGGAAATCGCTCCACTTCCCGCCTACGGTTTTGATTTCTTTTTCTTTTCCCGTTGCACTGGAAGTGAACCATTGTTTTTCATCGAGCGCCTTCCT
>JAQBNI010000068.1 GCA_028288625.1 Bacteroidota bacterium
AATGTCAGAAGCTATTCTTCGACAATAAATTTCTCTACAGCCGAACTGATAAATGAAAATCCCAGGCTAAAGATCAAAGCATTTAACCAACCGTTTATTGCAAAACCATCAAGTAGCTTATCCGTCAGTATTACCATTGCAGCGCTGATCACCAGGGAAAATAATCCTAATGTAAGACACGTGATAGGAAATGCAAAAAACTCCAGCACAGGTCGGATAAATGCATTCAACACAGTTAATACCAATGCAACTTTAACAGCATCAAGCGGAGATGCTACCATTACATTTAAACCAATTGCAGGCAAGAGGTAGGACAAGCCAATGACTGTTGCAACTTTAATTAAAAATCGAATAAGGAATCTCATAAAAACGGCATTTACATATAAAAATAATACATTTAAACAACAAAGTGTAATCTCCATTTCAGTAAATAAAAAAGCCTGCAAGTGCAGGCTATAAATTTTATGTATTTACTAATGTTGTTTTACAATCCTGTATTCATATTTATATCCTTTTTTATCCGTAAATATTACGACATAAGTTGCATCTGCGAGATTGCCGAGATTGATCAATGGTTTATTAATTCCTGCAACAAGATCAACATTTGTTGTTTTAACTGCTTTTCCGAGGAAGTCATATATTGCTACCGAACCGGTTTGTGCTGACTCCGAAGAGATCACTAAAACAATATCATCAGATGTCGGATTCGGATACGCACCTACTATTGCTGTGACGTTATTACTCTTAACAGGAATATTAATGATCTGGCTATATTTGAATGTTCCGTCCAGATCCATTATTTTTAAACGATAATAATTATTTCCCGCGACAGGAAGGTTATCATACAATTCGTAATATAATTTTTGATTGCTATTTCCTGCAGCAGGTTTTTCACCGAGGAAAAACCAGTTCTGTATATCAAAGCTTTTTTCAACGACGAACTTAGCTGTGTTTTGTTCTGATGCTGTTACCCAGTCCAGTAAGTTTTTATCTTCCATGTTGATACCAGTGAAGGAAACTAATTCAACAGGTAATACTTCATAAGGAAAACGTACGGGATGTATATAGAAAGTTGAATAACTATCAATCGTAAAGGTAACCTGGTAATCTGTTCCGTTACCTGCCCATACTGCCCATACAGGCGCTACCCATCCGGGGTGCGCATTTGCGTAGCCGTTTGTAACAATCATTTCTCCGCCCAATGAATGGATAGGTGTAAATGCAGCTCCTCCACCTCCCGGGAATTTAGACACCCGGAGATCAACTAAACTGTTGAATGCATATGCTCCTGTCATCGCCTTAAATTTCAGCGCGTTGTATTCTGCAGAAGTAAAATATAATGTCACTGTTGAAATTGTATTTGCACCAGGTGCAATGGTCCAGTAACGTTGCAGGTAAGGCATAGAATCCATCGACGTATAGGTCTGTTGAACATATGGATGAATATGAGTACAGACTTCCGTATATCCCAGTGCAGATGTCGGAGGTGTCTTATCCTGAATCGTCATGATCACTTTTCCGAGATAATCATAGAAGGTATAGGTTTGCCCATCTGCGATCGGACAAACGTAACATGCATCTGACTGCAAGGTGATCGCATTGGTTACTGTGGTCGGCGTCGAGATCGTGACATCTTTAAAATCAACACAAGCACCATTTGTTACCGTCCACCTATAAACATTATTATTTGTATTGAAAGGAATATTGTTGATCGTTAAGGTGAGTGTTGAAGTAGGCGTAGGTGGTGTGGAATTAGATGTGCCGCTGATCTGTGTCCATTGACCTGTACCTATGGAAGGTGAAGCCGCTGATATCGTAGCAGAAGAATTCGGAGTTCCGCAGGCAGCAACATCTACTACCGCAGCATCTGCCATTACTGAATCGTTGATCGTCCATGAAATGTTACCTAATGTTTTTACTGTATCGCATTTATTCGGAGCATTAGGTGTGATGTATGCACTTTGCACAATAGTTGTTCCCGGTACTACAGGAATATTTGTTGGCAGTGTGGGCGTCCAGCTTGTCCATGTTACACCACCTTCCGTAGAATACCTGTAAATAAAGTGTGATGCAGCCGGACCGCTAAGAATTCCACCGGATTGACCTGTAGGTAAATTGACAGATAAAGTTGGTGCACCTTTTACACAAATATTATTTCCGTTAGCCGGAGATGAAGTCCATGAAGTAGCAGGATTGATATTTGGAAATACAACCACTGAATCGTATACATACACAGACCAGCCGCAACATTTATCGCGCACCCTTGCTTCTATCAGGTAGGTAACGCTATCCCCTGTAAGATTCGTTAATGCGACCGTATTCGGACCGGCACCTGTACCTACTGATGACCATGAAGGAGGTCCTGCAGTTCGCACTGTTCCATCTTTATATTTTCTATATCTCCATTCATAATCTGCGGCAGTATTAGAATAATCCTGGTTAGGATTATTTGATGTGATCGTGAAGACCATATTCTCACCTCCACAAATTCTCTTAGGAGAAGTAACCTGCAAAGTGGGCTTTGGTCTCGCATCTAAAATCCTTATGAACGTTGACCATCCGTTTGCACTTAAAATTTCCTGCTTCCATCCCGTTGTAGCAAACTGAACATCGAGTGCAAGCGCACCTGTTGTATTTACAGAAGATGATAAATCCGGAGCAAGATCGTTCACTAATGTTGCGCCCATAGCAGGCAAGCCAAATGGTGCACTTGGTGGTACCGAGCCTGCCGCTTTTTCAATCTGTATAATTGAATTTGTACATCCTTTTAAATATCGTGCTTTAAGAAAATCTGCTACCGCATTTGGTCCGCTCGGCGTGCCACCATTTACAACGTATGTTGCAGGAGCTATATTTACAATTGCCTGTGCTAATCCATTTGCACCGGGTTGTCCGTCTCCACCTTTACCGCCGGTTCCGCCGGTTCCGCCGCCGCCGCCGCAAACAGAAGTACAGCCCCCTGAACAATTACCACCTGAACCGCCTGAACCACCGCTACCCGGTTGTCCTGTTCCTCCGTTTCCGCCGGTCCCTCCGGCACCGGCATTTACTGTACTCTGACTTATTATTCCCGAAGAAGAGCCCACTAAATACATTCCAAATGACCCACCCGCGCCATAACCACCTGTACCCACTAAGCCGCCGCCACCACCGCTTCCGCCGCCGCCGCCATTCGCATTACCGCTTGGACATGAGCAAGTGCAGCATGTTCCGTAACCGCCACCGCCGCCGCCGCCGCCGCCGCCGCCGCCGGCTCCATTAGACAATCCGCTTGAGGCTACGCCTGCAGGTTGATAATAAGGAGACACAGCTCCCGGTGTTCCGGGTCTGCTTGCAGATGCATTTGTACCTGCCGCGCCTGTTCCTCCTGTTCCTCCACCGTTTCCACTGTTCCCATTTGAATTACAGCCAACTGAATTACAACTGCCCGAGCAGCCTTTGCCGCCACCGCCGCCTCCGCCTGCTCCGCCGTTTCCGCTAAAGCCACCGCCGCCATTATTTCCACATACACTGCAGCCACTATTCCATCCGCCGCCGCCGCCGCCGCCGCCACCGCCGCCTGCTCCACCTGCACCGACGGGAGTTGTTCCATTAACGCCGTTCGTTCCACTGCCTGTATTTATTGTTGTTCTTTTTATTTCCCAGGCGCTATGTCCGTTATCATAGAATCCATAAATCGTACATCCTTTATTATTTACTTGTGTAGTGGCTACGTTAGGTTGAAATGCGCCATTCTTTACATTTATGGTAAGATCCTGCATCAACCAACCGTTACCGTTTGAAACTATACCTCTGTAAAATCCCTGGACACCATCGCTTTCCAGGTTTGGATTGAAATTGATCGTAGTAGTAAGGCTTGAATTTTTACGCCAGTCGCTGTTTGCAAGATTTACTATTTCCCATCCGCCATCAATGATCGCATTAGAAGGAATTAACCACTGGGTTTCCGTATAAGAAGTTCCTCCCATTATATGAATGTGCGTTCTTAACCCTGAAACATTTGACAAGGCATTAGCAATAGTAGCATACGGCTGTGTTGCAGTACCGGGGTTTCCATCGTTACCTCCGTTTACAGAAGGTGCAACGTATATCTGATCACAAGATGGCGTAGTAACTAAAAAAACACAAGTGGTTTTTGCATCCGCAGCACCACATGGATCAGTAACAGTTAGTGTAACGGTATAGGTTGTTCCCGCAGCTGCCGCGGTAAATGCAGGGGAGAAAGTTGTTCCGGTGCCTGTAGTTGGTGCAACATTTGTTGTTGGTGAAATACTCCAGTTATATTGCCATCCCGCTAAACCATCAGTAATTGCTAAAGGATCGGGCGCAACGGGTACTGTGAATGTGATTACTCCGCCGGATGGTACTGATCTTCCGCAGGCTGCACTGATAATAGGCGGTGCGTATGGGAAATAAGTTACACGTACGCAATTTGAAATTGTTGAATCATATTTCGGTCCTGAAAGTGAAGTGCTTCCTGAACCGTTCCTGTTATAGACGATCAACCTGTAAACTCTTGAACCTGCAACTTGTGGAAAATTAATGCACGCGCAATATTCTCCGGCTACATCTGTCCAGTTGGCTCCTACAGGGCAAGTGCCGGCAGCTGTTGAAGTTACATCTGCGTATTGCCATTTGTAATAAGTAGCATTCGTAGTTGTCGCGCATAAATTTATGGGTGTTCCGATACAACCCTGTAAATCGGTTGTTGGAATAGATACTGTTGGTGAAGATATGGTCCACTTATACCTGAACCTCAGGATCCAGTTTTGGTACGAACCCGAACCTATTCGTGCAGGAACATCGACAGTATTAAATGTATTTGGCGGAGAACTTCTCCAGTTTATCGATCCATAAGTTGGAATGGTAAACACGGGATTTCCGGGAGGACCGGTTCTTGAAACATAATGCCCATCATCTCCGTTAATACACAACCATGGAAATGCATAATCAGAACCTTCGTAATCATTATCTGAACCGCAATTTATTCCAAAACCAAAAACGCTTCCATAATCGTAACTATCTTCTTCCCAGAGATCTGCTGCTATATCAAACGACTTCATGTTAATATCAGCAGTTGTATAATTTTTAGTGAGGTAATTTATTGTTCCTACATTATTCCACTTCGGAATATCCTGGGCTACATGTAATGATGATCCAACGGGAAAATTGCCGAAAGAACCTGTAAGATTATCTTTAGCAAGAATCTTTAATCGCAGATCTTCACTTCCCCCAAAAGAAATACCGCATAAACCGCCATCCCAATCCAAATCAGAAAATACGCCAACCAGATCTGTAGTTAATGTAATTGGTCCATCCTTATAATTGGGCGATGCACATAATGGTTTTGTATTGCCGGTCCAATCCCACTGATATGCATACACAATAGAATAAGAGTGTTCGCCACCGGCATTGTAAACTACAGGCTGCGTATAATTTATCTGACCGTCCGGTCCCGGTCTGAAATTTACTGCAGTCCAACCGGTACCGGTAAAAAGATAATCATCACTTAAGGCACAAATACCAAACAAGCAGCAACAACCTTCATATGTTTGCTCGCTTCCCTGCCCGCATGACAATCCATCTCCATAACAATCATTTTCCCACGCCGAGCCCATATAAACATCGAACTGCGAAGGCACTTGCGATGTAGGGTATGAAATATCGAGTAACTTATATCCATTGCCATCCAGAACCACGCCACCGGGCACACTTGTTGAATGCATTTGGGTCATGTCATAATACCTGTTTTCACTCCCCCAAAAAGAAAGCTGTAATCCTGATGGAGAAGAGATATAACCACCCGCAACATTGGAAGCTCGTGCCTGAATATTTTTTATGACATATTCCTGGTCGCCAAGATCTGCGCAGTTTGCATTTGACCAGACTTTGTGTACCCAGACTCTCAAGCGTATCGGACCATCATTATAATTGACCTGTGCATGAGTTGCAGTGTATAACAACAAGGTTAAAATAAAAAAACTTATCCTTGTGTAAATATTATTCATTACCGAATAATTTATAATTTAAAAAGTTTCTGAGGATCTTATATTGTCCATTCATCGTTTTAACCAACAAGAAGGGAATTTCTACAACTTTATTGCCGGAATAGACCACGGTGCAAACCACTCTCGGAATTTCTAACAAATTACCACATGAAAAGTTGTAGTCTATTTGCTTCACCGAAATCTGCTTAATTACAATCTTTGAAGTGAGAAGATCGGAATATACTCTGTTATTTGTTTCTGTAGTAAATGAAGCTTCATCATTGCCGATACAGTTTGGCTGTTTTTGTTTTACGAATTCCAGGAGCTGAGCATATTCTTCAGAAGAAATAAACCACTTTTTAAGGAACTCCATATCATGTGCTGTAAGTGCCTGACCGTACTCTGAAAAGATCTGTTTTATTACGGAATCTGCGCCTTTAGAAACAGGCACTTCCCTCTCACCGGAGTAAGAAAAGAAACACGAAAGAGAAAAACAAAACAGTAAAATTATTTTCATATAACTATCTGTAGTCTAAATTAGCATTTTTTCCACAGATGTGCAAGACACAGAAGATCATTTTTATCCACTCTAACTAACACATTTTTAGAACAATAGCTACACTTTTATCTCAAAAAATATAATCATGTTTTTTAAGATGACAGACTGTACTTCTTTTTGCATAAAATTATCTCTTTATTTTATTCATCTAAAATCATCAAACAGTATCACGTGATTCTATCAAAAAGCAGCGAATAAGTACATAATGGATTATTTTTTAATTTTTTGTATTTTACCCGATCAATAGCATGAAGATCGATCAAGGGGGTACATCTGCGGCAACTGTCTTATTCCGAAACTACTGGAAACTTTCCGTTATGGAAGGCGTGTGCCTTTTATTGACGTCATACCTGCTGACAGTAAGGATAATGTATATATTTTCGTACAACACAGACATGGAAGGAGTTGAATTTGCGTCCATTCATTTTTTACAGCTTCTGAAACTTAAACATCACATTTATTCTGATCCCGGAAAATTTCCATACTTGCTGGTGGTTTATGCGCCTTTGTACTATTATGTGATGCTTGGAGTAATTAATTTATTTTCGGTGGATGTTTTAAATAACATACACTCCGTATATATTATTGGAAGAGTGATATCCTTCTTACTGTTGTTTCTCAACTTCTTTATTGTAAAAAAAATTGTTGAACAATTCATTCCTGATTTCAGAAGCAAGATCTATCTCTTCTTATTTCTGCTTCTTCTTATTCCGCTGCATTTTTATACATTCCGTCCTGACAGCTTCAAAGTAACTTCATTTGTCATATTCATTTATTATTTTTTAAAATTTGTACATACGAATGCTTTCAAATATTACCTGCTGTCATTTATTTTTCTCTACACAGGAATATTATTTAAACAGGATGTTTTGATTTACGGGTTGATCACCTATCTCTTCTTTTATTTTGTTTATCGTAAAAAGATATATCTTTTTACAATTCCGGTATTGTTTATTACACTTTTTATCACGGGTTTTTTATTATACAGTTCCGCAGGAATAGATCTTTACAAAGAACTGTTTGTTTATAATATCCAATATGACAGGGACCCTGCAATAAATATTAACACCATTATTATTTACTTAATGAGGGTAGCGCCCTTACTTTATCTCGCAGTTAAAAATTTATATTCCGAAAATAAACTTGTGCAAACGCTTGCGGGTATGTCTTTAGTGTATACTGCAGGCACTTTGGCGACCCTGATGAGAATGGGGGCAAACTTCAATTATACGTATGAAGCTTCGATATTATTACTCATCAATGGCTTTATTTATTTTAAAGGAAAAATAACAAGAAAAAACGAATACCCTGTTCATGTTTATATTGTTTACGTGCTCATTTCCATTGCTCATTTCTACCCTTTAACTGTAAGTGCTGAACAGGAAAAAGTGTACAAGATCAGCTATTTTGACAACCTGCATTTATCAAATAAAATAAAGCCTATCTTAAAGAATGACGTTGTATTTCTACCGCAAATGAAAAATTTTATTTTTTATCCTGAACAAAAACTGATCTATGGATATGACTGGCACTATGACAGGTATTGCGAGTTAAATCTCAATATGCGGCTTCACCCGAAATTTGCCAGCAATGATGTTGTCGATCAATATGACGAAAACTTCAGGAATGGAAAGGTAAAATATATTTTGATTGAAGATAATGTGAAAGCAAAACCGCATATTGAAAAATATTATCCCGGCTTTGTGCTCGACCGACAAATTGAAAACTTTTTGTTGTACGTGTTTAAACCAACAAAATAACCGATGCTTTCTTTTATAACAAAATACAAAATTCATCTTCTTCCGATCTTATTATTTATTTCGATTTTACTGTATATCCGGTTTTTACTGGTGTTCAGTTATTCTGTTGACCTTGCAGGACTTGAATATTATTTTATAAATATTGTTCAGCGGATGAATACGCATCAGCCGCTATATCCCGATCTTCAGGCGTATCCTTTTTACAATTGTTTATATACGCCGATTTATTTCTACCTGTTGAGTGCAATCGCATATGTAACCAGGCTGGATGTTTACAATGACATTCATAAGATACTGGTGGTGGGCAGAATTTTTTCGCTCCTGATCGTATTCATTCAATTTATTTATTTAGCGAAACTGACGCGGAAGTTAACGGCTTCTTACACTGCACTGGTGATTGTTTTTGCAGTATTTATTAGTCTCTTAACGGGTCACGTTTACGCGGTACGACCGGATTCGTTAAAGCTGTTGTTATTTACCATGTTCATCTATTACCTGCTCGAATATTTGTTTTATAATCCGAAACGGCTTAATGGAATACTTTGCATTTTCTGTGCTGTGTGCGCAGTTTATTCAAAACAGGATATATTTATTTATATCGTTTTGTGCCTGGCAATAGTTTTTCTTTTCTTACGAAACCGTAAGTCGCTACTGCTATTTTGCAGCTTTATTGCAGCTTGCATGGTTTGTTATGCTGTTATGCTGTTGGTATACGGGAAATATATTTTTCCGAACCTTTTCCTCCTCAATGTTCAGAAAATAACCAATGTCCTGAAATCTTATAATATCTCTTTTGTTTCATTCAGCATCGTCAGGACAGGACCGTTGCTCCTTCTAGCCTTTTTTAATTTAAAGAGACTGTGGCATACAGATAACAACTTCAGTCCATCCAAATTTATCGCAGTCACATCCATTTTTTTTTACCCGTTAGCACACAGCTCGCTGATGAGAGCGGGTGCAAACCTCAATTATACTTATGAATTATCTTTTATCCTTGTACTGAATATCCCCATCTTTTTTTCTGTGTATGCTGCAAATATCGAACGTCATAAAATATTATCTGCCAGTATAGTTCCCATATACCTTATATTGCTGCTTATTGGAAACGTGTTTATCAAAAATTATTATTTCGATAAGGAAGAAGAAAAATTATATGCTGCAGAATATGCCTATTGCCTGAAAGAAAAAAATGATATCATGAAAATCACAGGACATGATCCGATCTTCTTTCCCAATAGTAAATATTCTATTTTCTACGGGCATGAAAATATTGTTAACGGACATGATATGCACCTCGACAGGTTTATTAATTTATATACACCGGTGTATATACAATCCCGGCTTCTATTTTTAAGTACGGATATTTATGATGCGGCTTTTACGAACGGAATGATAAAATATATAGTAGTGCAGGATAACGAGAAATTTAAACTGCACGTACAACAATATTACCCGTATTATGCAATTTACAAAGGCGTAGGTCACTCTTTAATTTACAAGTTCAATAACAACAAACCAGTTAACCAGTAAAAACTCTCATGTTTCAATTTATCCGCAAATACCGATTGCACTTTATTTTCTTACTCTGCCTGATTTCTTTTATGTTATATGAAAGATCAATACTGATCTTTTCATATTCAACGGATCTTGACGGCCTTGAATATATGTTTATCCATTACACACAAAATATCTTATACCATAAAAAATTATACTGCAGCTCGAATGTTTATCCGTTCGACATTTGCGTGCACATGCCTTTGTACCCGTATACCATGTCTACCATATTCAGGTTCCTGCATTATATGGATCCGAATATCATGCTGAGAAAAGTGGAATGCATTTATAAGCACCTGATCATTTGCAGAATGCTGTCATTCGTATTTCTTTGGGTGTGCCTTTATTTCATAGTAAGAACGCTATGGCTTTTTAACAGGAACAAATTCATAACGTTTTTTACAGTGTGCTTCGCAATGCTTTTTTTGACCGGGCATTT
This sequence comes from Bacteroidota bacterium, assembly GCA_028288625.1. Taxonomy (GTDB): domain Bacteria; phylum Bacteroidota; class Bacteroidia; order Chitinophagales; family JADIYW01; genus JADJSS01. The sequence goes on from JAQBNI010000068.1 coordinate 10,300, forward strand.
TTATGCTGCCCGGCAGGATGCTATTAAAATGGCATTCTTTTTAATACTGGTATACAATTCAATCCGGTACCTGTCAGGAGGGAAAATAAAATTTCTTTTCCTGTCATTTATTTTTATAACGCTTTCCATTTCATGTAAACAAGACAGCGTTCTTTTTATCGGGCAATTCCTTCTTATTGCTTTGTTTGTTTTCAGATCAAAAAGAGGTTTGTTGTTAATGAGCGTTTACATTTTTTCCATATTACTTGTTTGTTTCATTTTCTGGAATACTTTCGGCAATGAATTTATTGACAATACGATACTGATCAATTTCCAGATCAATAAATCGAACCTGGATAGTTATAATTTGCTCGCATGCATTTTCAGCGTCGGAAGGTCAATGCCTTTTTTAATTTTTTTAACCTACTTATATATCCGGAACAAACAGATCGTAAAGCAAGATCCATCTTTATTTTTATTGATTATTTTTTGCTATACCAGTTACGTTACTGCTCACGTACTCATTTTCCGGGCGAGCTCTTATATTAATTACACACATGAAACAATGGCGTATATAGTGATCACGCTGGCTGCACTAACAAAATATGAAAAGAGAGATCAGTTGATCATCAGTTTTGCTTTTATTATGGGCATCCTTTTGTTGTATTCTGATAATATGATCCATGCCTACCCATTTTCAAATGCTAAAGAACAAGGCTATAAGAAAAATTATCTGGCGAACCTCCAACTTAAAAAAACACTCAACCCGATCATTGCAAATAACAAGACGTATTTTTTATCTTCTGAGCATACACTTTTCTACCCTGATGAAGATCTTATTTATGGTTACGATCTGCACATTGACAGGTTTATGCATACCTACCTTGGCTTCACCACACAAGCCAGGATGTTATTTTTAAACAGCCGGAAATACGACAGTTATTTTAAAAATGGAAGTATACAATATGTGATCATTGACGACAATAATCGTTCGGCTGAAATCATGAAAGAAAATTATCCGGAATACACGGTATATAAAAAGGTGGGAAACCTCGTGCTTTACCGTTATGGAAATATATAATGAATGAAATGAAGTACAGAAACTATATTCTGATCATTTGGCTACTTGCTTCAACAGTTGCCTGTTATTTTACATACACACGGTTTTACAACATTCACCGCGGTTGTGATATTACTTCGATGAACGACGAATGGGAACACCAGTCAATGGCGGTGAATTATGCAAAAGGATATGGTGTTTTTAAGCTCGGCGCATATACATCAATCCGGGAATACCATTTGGATACGTATGATTTTACGCTGCCTATTTTAAGAAAACTGATGATGAATCCGGTCGAATATTATCATCGCACCTGCGGATTTTCTGTCATTACAGGCACCTTGTACAGGTTAACAGGTACATCACCGTTTAATCTCAGGGTCTTCAATTTTTTCCTGATCATATTGAGCTGGCTCATCATTTGTCTGGGCTTTTATGGCATTAAAAAAGAAATCTCTTTTTTCAGAATTCTCCTTGCTTTACTCCCTGTGTTTATATTGATAAACTTTAACTACATCGATTTAATCGGTGATGATACACTTGTCATCTTTTCGCTGTCGCTGGTATTTCTAAGTTTAGTCTTGTGGTTAAAAAAAGTTACACCGTTAACGACTTTTATCGTCCTGATCGCTTTACTTTTTTCGATCTTTATAAAATCCACACTTTTATTTATTCCTGTATTTTTGTTGATCTTTTCAATCATCACCCGCAAGAAAAAATTTATCATTAGCGGATTCCTGATTAACCTCGTGTTTTTTCTGTTACTTATTATTTGTTCTGATAAAGTGAACGAAATGCACCTTGCCTATAAATACCCGCCAAGGAAACAACTCCACGACAACCTCATGAATTCGAAATGGACGGCAGCCGATACCATGTTCGTTACAGAAAACCACATGCATTATAAAAATCCGATAAAATTTGACTTTGAAATTTACAAGACAGTGACATCCTTTTTATTTGAAAGACAATTTTATACAAAACGAAAATTTTTATTGTCGGGGCAAAGCTTGTATTTAATTATTGACGGCAACAATGAAGCATGTATGTCAAACGTTGAAAAACATATAGGCAGCTGGAAGCCTTTCTGGAAAATTAACACTGCGTCATACTATTATCATTATAACGGTGAAGGCTCAGCATATAAGGAAGTGATAAAATTCTACCTGCATAAGCCGTGGATATTCCCTTTTATTATGTTTAGAAAATTGTTTGCTTCTTACAACTGGAATTACTTGTTCCTGTTGCTGTCTGCGGTACAATTTTATTTATGTTTATTATTTTACCGGCGTCCTGCCGGCGTAAAAAGCTTTATTTCATTGGGTGCAGCCAGCATTTTATTGCATGTAATATTGCACCTTGCATATTTAACTCCGCTAATCACCGTATTATTTTGTTATACTTTTTATTACATCAGGAAACAAATAATACTAAAGGACAAAGAAAGCCATATCTTCTTTTACTTGCCCTATTTCTTTATATTTTATTTCATGTTTTTAACGCTTCTGGTCTTTGGATTGAACCGCTATACCTGCATTGCCAACGGAATGATGCTCGCATCCATTTGCTTTAATATCATTCTAATTAAAAAAGAAATGAAAACTTATTTAATCGAAACGAGTTCGTAGATGTACAGATTGCCATCTGACTTGAGAAACTTAAAAACATTTGCAGAAGGGTCTTTCATGTTAAACAATAATCTTCCTTTTTTTAAATTACAGTCTGTTGCAATGCTATTTATAAATCCAGTGTCGACAGGTGAAGATATCAACAGCAGTCCGGGCTGCTGAACTTTTTTATTTTCTTTTAATAATTTTATTTCAGTTGAGAAAATGTCCGGCGCCTGTTCGTCCACATAACAGGAAAGCAAATACGGCTTTTGTTTACTGTCATATAACACATTGGAGTAGTCCATATTTATTACACTTGTGCTTTCCATACTATCCAATAAATGATTTACACCGGAGAAATAATTATAAGAGGCTTTATCGACACAAATATTTTCTCCTGTATTTTTAAAATGATATAATTGATTTTGTGCGAATAGTGTTTTATTACTAAACAGAAATGGATTGAGTAAATTAAAAAAGCAAAAATATATTGCTATCGCACAGCACAGGAAATAAATATACCTTTCCCGCTGAACATATAAGATCAATAACAGCAATAGCAGGAATAAAAATGAGGGGTGCAAAATTACATTTATGAGTTGGAGGCTCATCGAGCCGAATAATATCAAAAAGAAAAAAATACTTGCCAATAAAATAACCAGCAATGAATTATCCCCGAAAAACATTTTGGCATATTTATCCTCTTTAAGAATTAATGAATACATAAACATCGCAAAACAGATGAACATCACTGACGGTACCAAATAAAAGAACGCATAAGATAACTTATTTGCGGTTAGAGAGATCAGTAAAAGGAATTGAATAAAGCCAATGATGACGATAAATTTCCTCCATGTTATTCCGCTAATTGTGTTCCTTATAAACAATAGCCTGCCCTTATTATAAAAATATAACACTACGCTTATCGCCAGGAATGCAACTACATCAATGGCGTAAACCGGGAAATCTCCCACAAAAAAAATCTTACGCAAAATGATAATACCATGTTTCCAATTTGAAAAGTTGATATAAAAATATTTTATGTAATAAATCACTGCGAGATACAATAAAAGAAAGAATATAAATGTGAGCATTAATTTATAAAGAATGCGAAGGCGGGAAAACCTGAATAGCACAATGACAAATATTGCAACAGCAAAAATTCCAAATGAAAGTTTTATTCCGGATAAAAAAAATGTTGCGACAACATATAAAAGTGTGATCAGCAGCATCGGGAAAAAACTAATTTCTTTTTCAATCACCAGCAGCAATAAAAGCAAACACCATATGGAGAAACAATCCATCAAATCGTTATAGTGCAAGGAACGGTAAAAAACATTCATCAGGAACCCGGAAAACAAGCAATACACAATCAATAATACCGTGAAAGAAGATAAAGTATATTTTTTCTTCAATATCGGTATCAATATGATTACAGTAAGCAAAAAAGTAAAGAGTGTGAGGATCAATTTTGAATACCGGAATGAAAGAATGGAAAATTTATGGAAGAAGAAAAAGACAATGATCTTCAGCATATTCAGAAAATCGAATGTAATCAATTCAGGCTGGTATCGAATCTGGGTAAGGATGGTAAATTCATCTGTATTTGCAGCACCTTTATCTACTGAAAAAAAAGTGATCCCCAGCTGAAAAAGCATCAGTAAACATATTCCAGCGCCGATGTATCTTTCTTTATTCTTCATCCGGAATCTTATGCAAAACTATTTTTGGCAGAAACCAACAAACCTAATGAAATGAAACGGACTATCCAATTATCTGAAGATGTGATGAGGTAAATAACCATCATTATTCAGGGCGTGTTTTCCACCACCAGGATGGTGGTTTCCTCGTTCCAAATCCTAATGCATCGTCGAGATATAAAGCAATTTTCTTTGCAGGCGAAAATGCCAGCCATTTGAAAAACCTGAAATACAAACGATCGGAAACCGTTTTATTACTTTTATTATACGGACAAACACGCATACATATTCCGCATTCAGTGCCCTGGTTCGCCCAGATATTAAAGCATTTTTCGCCATCCACCGTCCATTTTTTTATGCCTTTAGCATTGGATTTGTTTAATACCGTATCACTGGGTTCTTCAAAAGAAATTGCTTTTGCCGGACATGCATCTGCACACTTCCTGCAAATATCACAAAACTCTTTTACACCAAAATTAACCGGTTGATCATGTGTCAGCGGCAGGTTTGTAAATATTTTACCGAAGCGAACCCGGGGACCAAATTCTTTTGTAATTGCCAAGCCGTTCCTTCCGTATTCCGCTAATCCCGATTGTATAGCATATGGAATAGCCTGTGCAGAATCATTTAATGATGCTACAGCTTCATACCCCATATTCCTGATAAATTGTGCCAGCGTCTGTAGAATAAATACATCTTTAGAATATCCGAAACCCGGCGCAACTCCTGCTAACGCTGAAGGATAAGTTCTTATTACTTCATAAGGCATTGCAGTGCCGAGTACAATGCAATGAGTTAAATCATCAGGAAGTTCATTTGGCTTATCTGTTTTTGTATCCGCATCATAGCGATGAGCATAATGCCATCTCCTATCTACATGCGTAATTCCGACGAGGTCAGCACCAAACATTTTAGCCGCCTGTTTAATTTCCGCTGACATTTCTGCAGCAGATTCAATATTCACCTTTGTACGTGAAGGTTCAAGGTATGCTGTGATATCATCCAGGAAACCATCCCTTCTTTGCAAATGCTGAGTGCGTTCCATTGCTAAATTCGCGAAGGTCCATCCTGCATTGCGCAACGCAAAATCTTTTTGTGTATATCCGTCCGTACTTTTGAAAGCAAGATTATTTGTGATCATAGATTTAAACCAATCTATTGCCTTCTTTGACTTCACCGTATTGTCCCATTGTGAACGGCAAAACATTTCATCGCGCTGGTTGAATCGTTCAAATTCCTTTGTTATTTCAAAGTGATTGACAGCAGGAGTTGCCTCTTTCTTTTTAAGGATAATATTTTCGTTGACGGGCGGAAAGTCCATAATTAAATTTACAAATAAAAGAGCAATTAACGGCTCCTCACTAATTTTATAAAATTATTTTTAACCTACCAATTGCTTACGAAGCTGGCTTCTCATAGATTTTCCAATGGCAGACTTAGGAATGAAATCTGTTTTAATTATTTTCCTGGGAATTTTAAACGCGGTAAGATGTTTCCTGCAATACATTGTAAAATCATCTATATCCAATGGAGTATCCGATACATAAAACAGCACTACGCTTTCGCCTGTCTGTTCATCTTTTTCTCCTACAACCGCACAATCCGCGATGCCTGAATAATTATTGACCACCGCTTCTATCTCGTTTGGAAACACCTTAAACCCTGATACACTGATCATGTCTTTCTTGCGGTCGATAATTTTATAGTATTGCTCATTTACACGAACCGCAATATCTCCCGATCGCAAATAACCTTTATAAAAAGTTGCTGCATTTTCGAGCGGTTTGTTCCAGTAACTTTTTATGACCTGCGGTCCTTTAATCAGTATCTCTCCCGCGATATTATCTTCGCGGATAATTTCATCATTTTCATTCAACAGTATAATTTCAGTACGCGGCAACGGCATACCAATAGTTTCTAAATTATTCCTGTCGTTTACAGGATTAACAATTGCCATAGCGCTGGTTTCTGTCATGCCATAGGCTTCATATACCGGAACGCCTGTCAATTTCTGCCAATCTATTTTAGTTTTAAATTGTATGTGCTCTCCGCCGCCAATGGCTACTTTCAAATTTGCAAAATCTGACCTTTCCAGTTTCCCGGATTGCATCAACAATTTATACAATGTATTTACACACACCAGGAAGGTGATGTTTTCTTTTTTTATAAAATTGATGAGCTGCGAAATATCCTTTGGTATCGGGTAAAACAATGAAGTACCTCCTACATTCAAGAATGTAAAAATATTAAAGGTTAAAGAAAATACATGATAAAGCGGAAAAGTTAAAGGGATGACCTCTGACCTATCCGTTAATTTTTCCTTTAAATGTTCATTGATCTGTGCAATATTTGCGATCACATTCTGATGTGTTATTTCCGCCGCTTTAATTCCTCCGGTTGTACCGCCGGTATATTGAAGGAAGGCAAGTTTATTTTCAGGATACTGTATTGAAGCCGTTTGGTTACCTATGACCACGGATTCCAAAAGATCGAAATTATATACGCCTTTTTCATTGCCTGATTTTACGAGTACAACCCTGGAAATTCCAAGATCACCGATTACATCTTTTATCTTTTCATATACATCAGGATATGTGATCACCATGCTGACATTTGCATCCGAAAATCGCGCGCGTATCTCATCGGCAGTTAAATTAATGTTCAGATTTACAGCTACTCCGCCCCGTGCGAGTACTGCGATCAGCAGTGGAATAAATTCAGGGATATTCGGCAACAAAACAGATACTTTGTCGTCATAATCAAGATTAAAATTTTCGAGATACTGTTCAGTTTTTTTCGTCAGGTCTTTCAATTGATTATAAGAATATTCTTTTCCATCATAATTTCTGATGAACACTTTTTCGCCATAAATATCACACTTGTCATAAAAAAAACCGGCGATATTATTGTAAAAATCCATACTTTTGTTTGTGCCCGTAAATATAGCAAATAATCCCTTCATTTCCGTGGTAGTTCCTACGTTCAACAGCGAAACTTTCATACAACATACGATCAGGGAATTATATAAAGAAATGAGTTCCTATGAATATCCTTTCGAAATTATTCTTGTAAATGATTACAGTACGGATAATACAACACCAACCATTCAATCTTATTGTTCCGAAAATTCTATTTCGAATATAAGAATACTTGAACATGATAAAAATTACGGACAGTCAGTCGCGACACTTAACGGCATGCGCGCTGCCAACGGCAAGTATGTGATCATCCTGGATGATGATTTGCAATATCAACCCTATCAAATAAAATTACTCATCGATAAGATCATTTCTTCCAATGGAATTAATATGGTGTGCGGTTATAAAGTCAACGAAAAAAAAACAAAGAGCCCGGTCTCCATATTGTTCATTCAATTGTCGATGATTTTGCTGAGGTTATATTTCCGGAAGTTTTACAGATCAAATTACTTTACCCCGTTTAAGATATTTAAGAAAACACTTTTTTTAGAAAACGATCACCTGAATATTTATTATTTCTGGAATTTTAATATGAATAAGATTATATCCGTTCCTGTGACACATTCAAAATCAATCCGTCAAAAATCCAATTACAGCCTGTTCAAATTATTCAGTGAATATTATTTCCTGATCATTAAAATATTCCAGCGTACTATTATACTATTTATGACCTTCTTTTTTATTCTTTCATTATATGATTTCTTTGTATTAAAAACCCTCAATTTCATCTCTTTTTACCTGTTGGAAATTTCCGTAATAGCTTACCTGGCATCCTATATCATTCTTTATTTGAAAAATAAATTCATGATCAATAGAAAATATAGAGAAATTTTATAATCTTACAGCTAATTAATGCTACCCGTTTATTTTTATTTCGAGCCATGAAAATATTGAGTGAATCAAAAGAAGAATCCAGTGTATTCGGATTAAAGATCGCAAGGGCAAATAATATACAAACATTTAATTTTAAAGAGATCGCTGAAGATGTACATAGCGGTCAACTTGATTTATTCAGGGTAAAGATCTCCATGACTGATCCTGCAGTATTTGACAACATCAACAAACTTGGCATTCCTTATAATTTTTTTAGCTTCTTGATCCGCAAATCAGTTACTTCCATAGGAGTTGTGGAGTACAAGGTACCGGAGTTGAAACTCGTACCTTATGACAGCTCCATGAAACAGGATCTGATTAATGTGCTGGATAATGTTTTGCGAAATTCATCAGGTACAAATTTTTCAAACAGGCTGTATAATTTTTTTATTGATAAAGACAAGATGACGAATGCCAGCATTGAGTATTATGTTACGCTTGCTGAGACAGATCCAAATTCAAGATTTTTTTTAGGCTATATCAATGATAAATGTGCAGGCTTCTGCAGCTTCCGGTTAGAGAATAATATTTCTGAAGGTATTTATTTTGGAATTTCTACCGAGTTCAGAAATTTAAAATTAGCACATGAATTTTTAACGCATGGCAAAGAGCAGAGCTTTAAAGCCGGAGTTAAAGAATTCTGGACAGACACGATCATTCAAAATCCAAATAGCTTGTATCCTCAAATGAATATCGGACTGATCCCGAAACAAACTTTTGTGAATGCAGTATTCTTTCCTTTCCTTTCTCTCCCTCCTTTTGCGCAGGGTGAATTTCATGCGGAAGATTATTTAGATATTTTACAAAAAATAAAACAATGGCTTTCAACTTTAAAACTGCCTGCTTTTTTTATTGATGATATCAAAACCATCCATCTTTACAATGAATTGAAATTTCCTGCATTGCTTAGCATAAAACTGTTTGTGATAGATGGAAATTTAGCTGTTGTTTCTGTGAGCAGTAAACAATATCCCTTTTGGACTTACATGACGGGAACTTTAAAATAAACCATAAAATAAATGATGAAGAAAATTTTTACACTGCTGCTGATAGGTATGATTACGATCGGTTACGCAAACAGTTTACAACAAACAGAAGCAGACACTACGGATAATGCTACAGATACCGTAGCAATTAAAACAGATGCTCTCAATGAAGTAGTTGTACTCGCATCAAGGGTGGAAGAAAAAATTATCGAGTCGCCCATCACTATAGAGAAACTAACACTGAAAGATATCCGCAATACTTCATCGGTTGATTTTTTTAATGAAGTAGCTAAACTAAAAGGCGTGCATATCAATTCGGGAAGCTTATCATTTCCTTCAGTGAATACCCGCGGATTTGCAACCATTGCAAATACGCGTTTTATCACCTTACTGGATGGTATAGATCTTTCCGCGCCTTTATTAAATTTTCCTACCGGAAATATTATGGGTTTGTCTGAACTCGATACAAGAAGTATAGAAATTGTTCCGGGTGCGTCATCTGCATTATACGGACCAAATGCATTTAACGGGACAATGCTGATGAGTTCAAAAAGTCCTTACCAGTTCCCGGGATTTTCCGCACTTGCAAAAGGTGGATTCACGAATTCAAAAGAAAACGGTACACATCCGATGGGCGTATTTGCAATGCGAATCGCGCAAGTGTTCAACAAACAATGGGCGATTAAAATAAATTTCTCTGTGCTGGATGGAACAGACTGGGCTGCGAATGATTATACCACCGATAAAATTACCCAGCAAAATGGTGTTGGAAATCCTGATTTTGACGGTTTAAATTTATATGGCGATGAAAGAGGTATCCCATTATCTTTTGGTCGCTTCAAAACAGGTTTATTAAATGCATTATCTCCACAATTTGCCGGATATTTTGGAGGAAATGTTGCCGCTGCCAGGGCAGCATTATCACAAAATATAGATTCACTAAAACCATTTACCATAAAAAGAAGCGGTATTCCCGAAGAGCTGATGCTCGACAATAAAAAAGCAACAAGTATTAAAGGTGGCGCCACAGTATACAAGCGATGGAAAAAAGGTGTCGAAGTATCTTATGATTATCGAATTGGGTATGGAAATACAGTTTACTTTGGAAGCGAGCGGTTTGCGTTTCGTGGATTTACACAACAGTTTCATAAGTTGGAAATAAAAAATGATTTCATACGGATCATGGGTTATGCCTCGCCATCCCAGTTTGGCAGCTCGTATAATCTTGCAGCAGTAGGCGGACTCGCCAACGAAGCTTTTAAGCCTTCAACCACATGGGCGCAGCAATATTTACTGGCTTACACGAAAGAGGTTTTACAAACCGCGTATGCTAACTATGGCGGAGATGTTACTGCTTTAAATTCAAATGATTTTATGGGATCTCATGATACTGCAAGAGCTTTTGCAAATATGGGAATTCCATTACCGGGAACAGATTCATTTCAAACAGTAATTGACAAAATCCGTTATGGCTATTTTCAAAAAGGCGGAGCGCAGTTTATAGATAAGTCCTGGAAATATCATGCAGAAATAAATTTAGATCTCAGCAAGTGGACCTCTAAATGGATAGATATCCAGGTTGGCGGAAATTACAACCGTTTGAATTTATTTACGCAAGGTACTATATACAATGAGGATCCTGACAACACAGGACATCCACGACACATTAAGGTCTATGAGTTTGGTGCGTATGTACAATTAAGCAGAAAATTATGGAACGACAGGATCCGCCTGAACGGATCAGTGAGAGTAGATAAAAATCAAAACTTTAAAGTGCAAACTTCTCCGCGCGTTTCTATTGTCATCGTTGGCGGAAAAGATAAAAATCATTTTATACGCGCGTCATATCAAACCGGCTTTAGAATTCCTGAGACCCAGGCTCAATACATTTATTTTCCCGCTTCTTCCGGAATACTTCTGGGCGGTATCCCTGAAAATGCTGCACGTTACGGCATTTTTGAAGGCGGTGCAATACGGAAGGACGACTGGGATAAATTTAAAGCTACAGGCGATACTTCTTTCCTCAAACCAACTTATTTAAATTATGTGAAGCCGGAACAGGTCACTGCATTTGAACTTGGTTACAGAACAAACGTTACCAAAAAAATTTACATAGATGTCAGTACGCATTTCAACATTTATAAAAATTTTGAGACACAGATCCTCGTATATAATATAGATTCCACTTATCAGAAAGGAGTCTTGTTGCCCGGAACTAAACAAAGCCTGAGAAATCCTGCTGTTAACCCTACGCTTTGGAATCCTTATACCAATATAAGTCAAAAGATTACTTCATGGGGATTTGATATTGGAGCGAGTTATAACTTCTGGAAGTCACTTACGCTCAGCGGAAATTATACATACATGGATTTTCACGCACCTTCAGATGTATCCTACAAGGATATTGCTTTTAACACGCCGAAACATACGTTTAATGTAAGAATAGGTGCTAATGAACTAAAGCATTTTGGATTTGATATCAACTACAGGTGGCAGAATAAATTTTTATGGAGCAGCCCGTTTGGCACAGGCAATATTGCTGCACAAGGCTCACTGGATGCACAAATAAATTATTCCATACCGAAGATTCAATCTGTCATAAAATTAAGCGGCACGAATATTCTTGCAAAATCATACAGAACGAATTATGGTTCTCCTTATATCGGTACTACCTTTTTCGTTACATGGGTTTTTGATACAGGGATACTACGTTAAGTTAATGTCTTAATATTTCCTGCGCGAACGGCGATCTGCTGATGAGAAATATGATAAAACGATTTACAAAATTAAAAGGAAATTTCAATTTTCGTTCCACATCTATAAACAGAATTACTCTTTCTTCATCTGTGTAATTCCATGCTTCATGCAAAAAAGTATCATCAAATAATAATGCTTTACCTTCTTCCCATTGGTATATTTCACCATTAATTTTAATCGCACATTTATCTCTTTCTTTTGGTATGATCAAACCAAGATGATATCGCAACACGCCTTTATACGGACCGCGATGAGGTTTTATATAAGTGTCAGGAGAAAAGATCGAAAAAAAAGCTGTCTTTACAATTGGAATATTATTCAGCATAGCATTCGTGCGCTGAAACTTTTGCTCATTGGATTTTATTTTTTTCCCATATAAAAGCAGAAATAAAGATTTCCATTTTTTTGGCTTGACGATCTTCTTTTGTATTGGAGAGATTTCATCTATGTAAACAACTGATGCATCGTTATGATAGAGGATATATTCATCCAATATCGTTTGATAATTTTTTTCCAATTCCAGTAATTCCGGGTAACGGGATAAAGGAAGAACTGCAGTATGATCACTCCATGGCGCCAGCATTTTTTCAACTAGCTCAATAATATTTCTTCCAATTGTATTTATAACACTCATCTCTTTATTAAAAACTAACCTGACTGAAGATCATTCAATGAAATGAAAAAATTAAATTCATGAATCAAATTACACCGTAAAAACCCGGGCAAAAAATTAGGGAAATTTTAGGAGAAATTTGTTAAATACTTATATCTTTATAAAACATCCCCAAAGCTTTATGGCTAAACTACTTTTTATACAGGATATTGCCTATGAATACATGGGGGTGATGCATATCAGCTCGTACTTAAAAAAACATAACCACGATTGCGAGGTTTTCATTGAATCATTAGAAAAAGACCTGTTTTCCAAGATCGCAAGTTACGAACCTGACTTGATTGGTTTTTCCACTTTATCGGGAAGCTTTAAATGGGCGCTGAATTTATCCATTAAGATAAAGGAACGATTTAAAGATATTCCTATTGCTTTTGGCGGCGTACATGTTTACTCTAATCCTTCTGCCGTCATCAAGTGTGATTCGATTGATATTATTTGCACGGGTGAAGGAGAAATTGCTCTGAAAGAATTATGCGATTCGCTGGATCTGGGTTATATCAACAAACAAATTGAAGGATTATGGTTTAAAAATGATACGGAGATCGTAAAAAATCCAATGTCAAAATTAATCGACGATCTTGACAGCTTACCTTTTCCTGACCGCCAGATCTACTGGAAATATTCAAGTATAGAATCCAGGAATACACTACCAATTTTGGGCAGCAGGGGTTGTCCATACACTTGTGCTTATTGCTTTATTCCAAAAGCAAAAGAAATTTTTGACGGACTCGGCAAATTCGTACGTCAACGCAGCCCGGAAAATATCATGGAAGAGCTTGAGCATTGTGTAAGCATGTCTCCGAAAAAAACAGTGGTGCATTTTGTAGAAGATCATTTCGGAAATAACAGGACACGCACCTTGCAGGTACTTAAAAAATTATCTTCTATTGAGCCTAGAATGAACTGGTCAGGCGCAATCCGAATTGAAAGATTTATAGAAGAAAAATATGTGGCTGAGTTAAGTAAAACAAATCACTCAACACTAGGGTTAGCCGTTGAGTGCGGGAATGAAGAATACAGGAATACTGTTTTACACAGGGAAGTAAAAAACGAAGAGATCATTAAAGCCGCTGACCTGGCGACAAAATATGGCATAAGGTACATTACCATGAATATGATTGGTCTTCCCGGAGAAACATTTGACATGGCGATGGAAACACTTGAAATGAATATCAGGCTGAAACCTGAATATGCAAACTGTTATGTTTACCAGCCATACGCCGAAACTAAATTGAAAGATTACGGCGTTGAACATAAATATTATACGGAAAGCGTGGCTGATGAACTTGGATTTTCTTTTTATGACCGGTATAATAATGATGATGTTGAACTGCAAAAAGTAATTAATTTACAACGCGTTTTTGGACTTGTCGTTGCTTTCCCCCGCCTTAAAAAACCAATGGTTTGGCTTACTAAGAGAAGATGGACCAATAAACTACTGGACGGTGTGTTCGGGATCTATTACCTGTATTATTTGATCAAATTCTATAATATTACCACGAAGCAATTGGTACAGTATATGCAGCTTTGGATACAAAGCCAGTATATAAAAAAGAAGAACCCGGTTTCTGAAACAATTGCACAGGGGAAGGCGCAGTTTTACACGCATAAGACAGCCAGTAAAGCCAGTTAATTTTTCCCGAAGAATTCGAACAAGGCATTAATAACTTTGTCCTGCACATCCTTCGTTAAATTCTGGGAAAGGGGCAACCGCAGCAACTTATCGCTTTCGGAAGTTGTATAATCATTATCTGAATAATATTGATATTGGCTTCCCAACTTTGAGCTGTGCAGCGGCGTAAAATGCGGAGTAGCTTCCAAGCCGAGCGATTTAAAATAAGCAATCAGTTGATTTCTTTTTTCCGTCTTGATGTAAAAGATATGCGCGTTACCTTCCGTGATGAATGGCAATTCAATCAGCATTTTTTCTTCAAGAGATTTAAGCTGTTTATAATAGAAAGACCATTCCGCTTTTCTCTTTTTTTGCATCGAATCTGATTCGATCAATTGATTATACAATAAACCAAAATTAACCGACGGCATAGTGAAATTTGATCCAAGACTGCACCATTCATAATAAGGTGCAATGCCCTGCTGAAAAGCCGTACGATTTGTTCCATTGTGATACGCCATATCTGCTTTATCCAGCAGATCCGGGTTATTCACGATGAGTACTCCGCCCTGTTCACACTGAATATTTTTCTGGTAATCAAAACTGATGCAGCCAATATCTCCTATTGTCCCCAAATGATTTCCTTCGTGATAAGAAAAAATACATTGCGCTGCGTCTTCAATAATATATATGCCATGCTTCCGTGCAATTTTAATTATTGCAGTCATGTTACACGCATTACCCGCATAATGTACCGGGACAATTGCTTTTGTTTTATCAGAAATACATCTTTCCAGCAATGCGCTATCCATACACATCGTTAACGGATCAATATCTACAAACACAATCTTCGCGCCCAATTTTGCAAATGCATTAGCGGTTCCCACAAAAGTAAAGCTGGGAATAATTACTTCATCACCTTCTTTTATACCTATGGTCAATGCCGCTAATTCCAATGCTGTTGTGCATGATGTAGTGAAATAAATATCCCGGTTTAACAGTTCCCTGAAATATGCTACCGTACGGTTTTTTATTTCCGGCAGCGTATTCTCATTTTTATTATGGAAACCTTCAACATTTAAAACAGGCAACGCTTGCAGTATCGACATTCAATTAATTTTTTTTTGGAAAGTAAGCAATTTCTATATAGCAATTTATACAGAATTACCTATAAAATTATAAAAAAAAACCGACAGTACAATGGCGATTTCTTTGAAATATAAGAGCATATGAAAGATAAATTATTTTTTATGTTTCAGATTTTCCTTACTTTTGATTGCAAACCATTTCATAAATATGTCATCAGTTTTTTCACCGGATAAAATTTCGGAATCCTTAGATTTTTATAACAGGAATGGTTATGTTGCCATCAAAAGTTCTTTTTCGGATGAATACCTTTCCCACATCCGTGAAATCATGATCGATTTGATCGAAGTGGAAAAAAAAGAGATCAACGATGAAAATTACAGGGACTATGGTTTTTTATTGTGCGCGCCGCATTATGCGGATAAGCATCCTGAAATTTTAGATGTTTTTAATAACAAGGAGTTGCTTGATTTTGTGCATGACGTCCTCGACAAATGGTTCATCGTTTATTTATATTCCAATAATTGCATCCCACCGCACGGCGGAAATACAAAGGCATATAAGCCGCATGTAGATACTCCGCGTTATATTCCGAATTACCATCAATCTATTGTAGTGATGATCACGCTGGATGAATACACGGAAGAAAATGGTGCCACCTGGGTGCTGCCGGCTTCGCAAAGTATTGTAGAAAAACCTACGGATGAGCATTTTTACAACAGTGCGCAACGGCTTGTTGTTCCCAAGGGAACGTTGTGTTTTTTTGATCCGAAAGTATGGCATGCGGCAGGCACAAATTTTTCAAAGGACTGGCGTGCATGTTTGCTCATCGTATTTTGCAGACCATGGATGAAACAAAGAGTGGATATTCCTCGATTTATGTCGCACATTGAAAAGGATACGCTTCCGAAACATATACAACAACTCCTGGGTTTCAATTCCGCTCCTCCTGCAAACTTCAACGAATTTTACGGAGACGAACACGAACGGACATTTACGCAACCTTTTGTTTAAATTGCATTATTCAAAAAACTGGTCATGGAATTGTCAGTTGTAATACCTATTTATCATACCGCTACAAATGCTGTTCGCAGCATACCTGAAGTGATCCCTGCTTTGCAAAGCAAATTCAATGATTTTGAAATTATTTTCGTGATAGATAACGATGGTGTTCCTGATGAAGTAAAAGCTCTTTTCACTCTCCAGGATATTTACAAGCAAGTAAAGATATATCGCCTGAATAAAAACCATGGTCAGCATTTCGCTACTTTAACCGGATATTATTTTGCCAAAGGCGACCATATATTAAGTATTGATGAGGACATGACGCAATATGTTACAAAGATCTGCAGAAATAATGACTATATGCAGCACGATATCTATTACTGGCATTACAACAAAAACAACATGTATAATTCTGTTATACGGAAAATACTCAGCATACTTTTTAAAGCAGCTATCCACAAGCTCATCAACTTTAAAAAGAATTCAACATTCCGTGTAATGACAAAAGAGCTTCGGGATAAAATGATGCTGGATAAACATATTTTCTGGAACATCGATGTGATGATCTTCAATAACACGGCTCATGTTGGCGGCTGTGTTTTAGAACTTTCCGATATTAACGATCACGATTCCGGGTATAACTATAAAACGCTTGCAAACGTTGCATTCGAGATCGCTTATGAGCACAATCTCATTTTCATGAATTTATTATTCGCGGTATTTCCAGCGCTTGCAGTACATCTTGTATTTCAAAACATGACGGTAACTGCTATCACCTATTTCGTGATAGTTATATTGATCACATTATTTTTTACGGGAGTTAAAAAGCTTACGCCATCAACCGGAAACAAAATCCTTGCGGCTATTTATGTGGAAAAGGACAGGAAATCATTTAAACCTGTATCTGAATAAATTATAGATAAATTCCCACACGGTTTTTAAATCTACAAAACTGGTCTTTCTTTCATTCTTATAAAACACCGTGGAGATCTCACATATTCGCAGCTTATGTTGAAGCGCCTGTATCATGATCTCGGCATCTGTAAACCAATCATTAGAACGCAGCTGCATGCGGCGGTATGCTTCGCTGGTAAATATTTTAGGTTTTGAATTCACGTCGCGGATCGGGAAATCCGGGAAATAAAGGAAGCGAAATAATATATTGTAAACTGAAGACAAACAACTCCTGATAAAACCATCATAGCGTTTCGCGCGGTAAGTTTTTACAAGATCATGCTTACCCAGCCTGATCACTTTATAAACGATCGGGATATCGCTTGCCGGCATTTGCGCATCACCATCGATCACAGCAATATATTTTCCTCTTGCAACCGATAAGCCGGAGCGCATATCCCACCCCATACCGCCTTCTTTTTCATTTGCCATCACCTTGATATTGCTGTGCTTTTCCGCCAGCGCATGAGCCAGTTCAGGCGTTTTCTCACTTGAATTCTTATCGTAATTTGCAACGAGGATCAATTCGGAAACCACGTTAAGGTCTCTCACTTCATTGAGCAATTGCTCCACGAAATTTTCAATAATATTAGCTGAATTATAGCATAATACTACGACAGAAAGTTCTATATCATTATTTGTGTTGATGTCCTCTTGCAATTGATCAAAAATACGTTTAAATCGTAAATCCTCAAAAATATTTAAGGGAATTGAAAAAAGTAGTATTTTAGGAAATCATTCTCCGCAAAACGCAAACCGCTATAAATACTTCGTTTAAATACCGCGCATTATTTTTTACATTTTCTGTCCTGGTCGCATATATGTTGTTTGTGAGGTTCTGCCTTATTTTTTCTTATAATATTGACCTTGATGGCGCGGAATTTACCTTCGTGCATTATATACAGCAAATGCTCAGCGGGAAGCCATTGTATCTCAATCCGGAGAGCTATCCATTTTCCGCTGTCATCTATACACCGCTTTATTTGCACCTGGTTTACTGGACCTGCAAATTCTGTGACATCGACTATATATATAATATCCGTGGAATATACTTCCTGGGAAGGTGTATCAGTTTTTTCTTTGTTTTTATCGGGATATTTTTTCTCGATAAATTCGTCCAAAAGAAATCGCGCGATCCGCTGGCGCGCCTTGCGGTTGCGTGCCTGTTCATGATCATGCTGACCGGTCATGCTTATGTACTGCGACCGGACAGCGCGAAGATTGCATTTTTTATCGCTTTTCTTTTTTACCACATAGAATATTTTTATTACACCAACAACAAAAAACACCTGGCTTTCTCCCTGTTATTCGCTGTGCTGTCGATCAGTGCAAAACAAGATGCAATCATTTATATTTTACTTGTACAGGCAGTAAATATTTTCGTTATTAAAAACACCACAGCTCTAAAAGTGCTGTTGTTGTTTATCACGACCTTCACCTTATTGTTTTTATCCTTTCAACTGGTTTTTGGAAATTATTGCCTGGTCAATTTATTTCCATTTAACCTGCAGATCAATACAGATTTCAAAGACTCTTACAACCTGGTGGTATTGATTGTAAACGGAGTGAGAATAATGCCGTTTTACCTGTTCATTATCTTTAATCTTGTAAAATACAGGAATGAAAACTCCTCACCTGCTAAAATGCTGATGATAACTGCGATCATTGCAGGCTTAACGTCTACATTCTTTTTATTACGTCCCGGAAGTTATCTGAATTATACTTATGAGTTTGTAGTGCTCTTATTATTTTGTATGGTGATGATATTATCTGAACGGAAGTTTTCCAAAACCACTTTCAGGTTGGGATTTTTATACATCCTGTTTTTCTTCTTTAGTAACATCAGCATAAAAAATTATTTCTTATATCCTCCAAAAGAAAAAATTTATACGAAGGATTATAAGCATTATTATTTACTAAGAGATGAGTTGTTGCCGCTGTTAAATAATAATGAGAAAATATACTGTCCACACCTGGATTTAACCTTATTTGTTCCGGATAAGAATGTGATTTACGGGCAGGAATACCATCTTGACCGATTAATATATACGCATCTCGGGCTGAAGAGCAAATCCAGGCTCGCATTAAATTCCAGCGCTCACTATGATGAGTATTTTGTAAACGGGGAAGTGAAATACATCATAGGCTTTGATAACGAAGAAGTGAAAAACCTGGTTTCCAAAACATACCCGCATTATAAACTCAACAGGAAAATCGACCGCTTTTTGCTGTATGAATATACGCGGTAATATTAATGAGGCTTCATCAGGCTTCGGTAATGATCAGCTTTCTGCTTGTCATTTTTTTGATCAAAATAAATTGCCATTTGATTTAAGAGCTGCGGGCTATTGGCGCCGTGATCAATTGCTTTTTCAAAATAAATCACCGCAGTATCATCCTTTCTCATTTTTGAATAATATTTTCCCAGGTTCATATAAGCGTATTGCATCTTCGGGTATAATTTCATGAACTCCATGTTGATCCTGTAACTGCCGTTCATATCGCCAACTGCATCTGCCATCTGGGAATAGTAAAAAAATGTAAGAGAATCTTTTGGATTTATTGCATGAGTTTTTGCAAAATATTCATAACCTTTTTTATAATCTCCTTTGTCGAGATAAAGCTTTGCCAATTCAAAACTGGCTGTAAAATATAGCGAATCCAACAAAAGCGCATGTTTTAAATTCTGTTCCGCCTTATCAAAATCATTTAAGTTATAACGATAAGTAGAAGCTAAACGGTAATAGGTTTCTGGATAAGTGGAATAAATGCTGTTGGTGTGATTATAATACATCACTGCCTTATTAGCGAGCTGTATAGCATAAGCAGTGTCTTCAGATTTACTGCTCTGATAACGCAGATTATTTGCATACATGTAATTGGCGAGCACTGATTTCTTCAGATATTTTATATCGTGTTCCATCAGCACCAGGTTGTTCTTCCACAAAAAATTTCTGCGGATAGTTGCCATGGAATAAAATGCGAATATGATCAGTAAAAAAAATGTAATTCCATATTTAAATCTTGCTGCTTGTATATCGATCTTAAATTTTTGGAAAAGTCTCCACGGAATAATCACGATGGCGGCAATGAACCAAAGGCTGCTCAGGAATAATGTTCTTTCGGCAAACATTCCCGTATAAGGAATAGGAAAATTCGAGTATAAAAAAATGGATGCAAAATAAGAGAGAATAATAAATCCCAAAATATCTCTTTTAAAAAACCTGACCACACCATAAACCAAAGCAACAGTGTGAATGATCAATGAAACAATGGCTAAAGGATCGGAAAGCTTATTCAAAGGAAACATATTGTACCCATAATAGAAAAGAAGCGGAGAAGGAATGACCAGCATTTTGAGATGATAGAATAATATTTTAAGGGATGTTGCCAGGTTGACGAGCATATCCTTATTACCCTGCATTGGATTTTCAAATGGTATCGTTACTCTTTTTACATCCGCCAATACCATGATAATATATTTAACCATGACGAGCAAACAAAGAACAACAAACGCATAATTCCATTTGCTGCTTTTATAAAAGCGGAAATAAACAAACATCATCAGAAATATGCCTACATAAACAATGCCCGTGATCTTTGATAACAGGCAAGAGATCAGGAAGACAATACTTAGCACTCCATTTATTTTCTTCCATTCTCCCGTGAAAAATGAATAGGTGCACAGCAGGAATAAAAGACCGAAAAGCATCATCATTAACTCATCGCGATTCTTTAAAGAATTCACGACCTCCGTATGTATGGGATGAATTGCAAAAAGTACGGTAATCAAAAATGGCAGCAACTCATGCACTTGGTTTAATTGAAATATTTTAGTCAGCACCCGGTAAACCCCAATTAGACAGCACGCGTAGAATAAAATATTAATGAAGTGACTGACATGAGGATTATTCGTGAAAAACTGTTGTTCAATAGCAAAAGTTATTAAAACATACGGGCGAAAATCAAGCGTAGAGTTCCCGATTTTTGCATATGGATTTGCCGTAATATCGTGCAACCCTGCAAATCCTTTCTGCACGTATGGATTTGCCGTCACCACAAAATTATCATCCAGGCAATAATCATTATTAATGCTGTTGCCATATAAAATGAACGACAATACGATCAACAAAAAATAAACCCACTTTTGCGGGATAGACGCAGTTATTTGTTGCATGAGAAAGTATTTGAAGAACAAATATACACTTCTCCCATCATTATAATTTTGTGAAAATCCCTCCCGAATATTTCTTTTCTAAAGATCATATTTTTATCTGCGTGATTTTTTTATCTTGCGAAACAAACACAAGTCATGATTAATAAAGCTGAAGAATATAGAAAGCAGGTGCTTTCGCCTTTTTTTAAAGTGGGTTTGATGAAATTTCTGCCGATGGGAGTAATTGCGGGATTAAAGATCACCGAACTTGACGAGCGGCAATGTAAGGTAACGGTTCCATATAAGTACATCAATAAAAATCCGTTCAATACTACCTACTGGGCGGTGTTGGGGATGGCAGCAGAAATGGCGAGCGGCGCCCTGGTGCAAATGTACACGCACAAATCCGAGCCGTCCGTTTCGATGTTTGTTACAGGGTGTGATGCAAAATTCATCAAGCGCGCAGTGGCGGTCACCACATTTATCTGTAATGACGGTTTATTAATATCTGAGGCAATTCAAAGATCCATAGATACAAATCACCCGCAAACCATTGAATGTAATTCGAAGGGCTACGACAAAGATCAGAACCTGCTGGTTGATTTTAATTTTGAGTGGAGTATTAAGGCGAGAGCAAAATAAAAAAAGTTCACATTGCTGTGAACTCTAGTGACCGCGGCACGAATCGAACGTGCGACCGACTACTTAGAAGGTAGTTGCTCTATCCCCTGAGCTACGCGGCCATATTAGTCGAAAGTCGTAAGTTATAAGTCGTAAGTAAGTATCGGATAACAAACTATTTTTCAACAGGGTGCAAAGATATTCCTAAATTGACTAATTTCCCAAAATTTTACTTTAAAAATATGGCGGAAGCGAATATACAAATAGAAAACAGCTGGAAAAACGCCTTAGCAGCAGAATTTGAAAAACCATATTTTAAAGAATTACGGAATTTTATACAAGCGGAAAAAAATGCAGGTAAAACTATATATCCGCCAGGTTCCGTCATATTTAATGCATTCAACTCCACACCATTCGATAAAGTACGCGTGGTTATACTCGGGCAGGATCCATATCATGGCGCAGGGCAAGCGCACGGGCTGTGTTTTTCCGTTCAGCATGGCGTAAAACCTCCGCCAAGTCTTGTGAATATTTTTAAGGAATTAAAATCTGATGTCGGCTTTGAGATACCCGCACATGGATGTTTGCAAAAATGGACGGCACAAGGCGTATTCCTGTTAAATGCCATATTAACTGTTGAAGCCAATAAACCCGCATCACACCAAAAGCATGGTTGGGAAGAATTTACAAATGCAGCTATCCAAAAATTATCCGATGAAAGAACCGGTTTGATCTTTTTGCTTTGGGGCGCATTCGCACAGCAAAAAACTGCGATAATTGATGAAAGAAAACACTTTATTTTAAAAGCCGCACATCCTTCCCCATTTTCCGCTTACAATGGTTTTTTCGGCTGCAGTCATTTTTCAAAGGTTAATAAAATTTTAACTGATGCCGGGCAGCCTCCTGTTGACTGGCAGATTTAAATTATAGGTTCGACTCCCTTCAGGTTCACATCTTTTAAGAAACCTTATAGGTTTCATAACGGTGAACTTCTACCTAATTACTAACTTTAGGCAAATTTTATATGCAAAAAACATTTGGAATTATTGCTTCATTATATGGCATGCTCGCCGTTATACTTGGGGCTTTTGGCGCACATGCATTGAAAGACAAACTCGATGCATACCAGCATACTATTTATGAAAAAGCGGTAAGCTACCAGTTTTATCACGTTGCAGCGTTGCTTGGAGTTGCATTTTTATCTTCCAAAATACAAACGCGCACATTGCTTTATTCGGGCTGGTTTTTTACTGCGGGCATTTTACTTTTTTCAGGTTCACTTTATTTATTATCGACGAGAAGTTTAACAGGAATGAATGCTATTACACCTATTCTCGGTCCTGTTACACCGCTCGGCGGCTTATGCCTGATCATTGGGTGGATATTATTGCTGATCTCTTTCACTAAATTATAATTGAAAACATTTACGCTCTCCATGAAAAATATTCTTTTACTATTTACGCTAACTATTTCTCTTTTTTCTTTTTCGCAACCTCCCCAAGGCAGCGGTGAACGACCTGCAATTGGTAAACTTTCGGGGACAGTTATAGATGCAGCCAATAATCAGCCACTGGAATATTCATCCGTTATATTAAGAGGATTAAGAGATACTACAAAAATATTTGGTTCTCTCGTGGATGAAAAAGGAAAGTTTGAGATCACACAAATTCCAATTGGAGGATATAAGATGACGATATCATTTGTGGGTTATAAAGATTATGTCATCCAAAAAATATTGCTGATCCCTCCGGATAAAACCGAACAAAACCTCGGTACTATAAAAGTAGAACAGGATCAAACCTTGCTGCAGGAAGTGCAGGTAACTGCAGAAAAAAGTATTATGCAATTAAACGCTGATAAAAAAGTTTTTAATGTAGATAAAAGTGCACTTAGCAGCGGCGGTTCGGCAACAGATGTTTTAAAGCAGGTTCCAACGGTAGATGTTGATGTAGACGGAAATATTTCCATGCGTGGTTCCGGAAATATTACTGTGTTCGTTAACGGCAAACCTTCAGGAATCACAGGCGCTAACAAACAAGCTGTGCTCGACGCCATTCCTGCAAACACCATAGAAAGTGTAGAGATCATTAATAACCCGGGAGCAAAATTTGATGCTGAAGGTGAAGGTGGAATTATCAATCTCGTATTGAAAAAAAATGTAGCAAAAGGATTTAACGGTAATGCAAGCATCGGGTACACCACTAAATACAAGGCGAATGCCGGATTCCTTTTAAATTTCAGGAAGAACAAGATCAACTTCTCTACCAATTATGGTTTTCGCTTTAATGAAAATAATTCTACAACCGATAACGACCGTTTAAATTTTAATGATTCGACACGATATAACCTGAATACCCATGAAGACAGCAAGCGCCATAGCTTTTCCCATACGCTTGCAGGAAATTTAGATTATAACATTAACGATAAAAATACTTTATCCTTCAACACTTTATTCGGATATAATAAGAATATTGTGAATGAAGTAAATTATTTTGATTTCATAGATTCGTCATCTTCGTTGTATCATGCATCCGACAGGTATAATGATGAAAATCGAATCAATTATAATGTAGATGCAGGTACAAATTTCAGAACAGTATTTAAATCTCCCGCTAACGATCTGAATATTTCGGCAAATTACTCCTACCTGAATTCTACAAAGCTGCAGACTTATTCAGAATATTTATTAAATGTTTACGATCATTCCAATCTTAATGCTCCTGCGATCTCACATAACAATGTAACTACGATCAATCATATTGCAACCTTCCAGGCTGATTTTGTACAGCCATTTGATAAGGCGAAAGGAAAATTTGAAACAGGAATTAAAATTTCCTACAGGGATTTGCTAAATAATTTTAATGCAGATTCACTGAACAGGTTAACGGGCGAATTGCTTCCCGATTATGGACTGATCAACAAATTTAATTATACTGAAATTGTAAATGCAGTATACTCCATCTACGGCGGAACCCACAAGAAATTCAGCTACAAAGGCGGATTACGTATAGAGCAAACAAATATCAAGGGCATTCAAGGCGTCGGCAATACAGTAAATACACAACATTATATTGATTTCTTTCCTTCTGTATTTTTTTCACAGAAGCTTCCTAAAAATCACGAGCTGCAACTCGCGTACAGGAGAAGTATAAATCGACCGGATAACCAGATGCTTAATCCATTTGGCGACTATTCCGATCCTCATAATATTCGTGTGGGAAATCCGCAATTAAAACCCGCTTATACAGAAGCGGTCGAAATGACGTACCTGAAATCTTTTGAAAAAGGATTTTATATCAGCGCAACGGGATATTTCCGTTACACGAAAAATTTCTTTACACGCTTTGTTTCGGTTAACGGTGATACCTCTGTTGTCACTTTTGGTAATTTAGGAAAAGCACAAAATGTCGGTCTTGAATTGATCACGCGCGCAACATTTACAAAATGGTGGAATGTCATGTACAATGTCAATTTGTTTAGCAATAAAATTGCCGGTAATATTCCCAATGGTGAAACCGATGCGAACTCCACATCTTTCCAATGGAATATGCGCTTGATGAGCAATATGACCGTTTGGAAAACCGGCAGCATTCAAGTGATGTTGAATTACCGCAGCAAGATCCGTTTCCTGCAAGGTTATATCACCCCGGGATTTTCTGCAAGTATTGGATTTAAAAAAGATTTCTTGAAAAACAACAAGGCGAGTATTTCTGTGAATGTTCAGGATGTTTTTCACACTCAGCGATTTGAAGTATATACCGAAGGAGCAAATTTTAATGCTCATGTGATTCGCAAATCACAATCCACTACAGCGAATATTACTTTTACTTACAAGTTTGGAAGGAATTCTGAAAAGGTAAATGCGCCGAAGAAAAAACCTGTCAATTCTAATGAAGATAACGGCGGTGGAATGGACAACGGCTTTTAAAACTTGCCGAATTTTAATTCCTTGATCGCATCATTAAATACTTTATCCTTGGCGTATTTGGCAAAGTACTTATCCTTGGCGATATCAGCAAAATATTTAGTATTAACAAAGAGCCCGACTTTTTTCGCTTCTCTCAATGCATAGATCGCATCATTTTTATTGTCCTCTGCAGCAAAAGAGCGCGCTGTATGATATTCCGCGATCCCTGTATTGTTTGACAACCCCATTGATTTATAAAAATCAGCCCTTGCACTTTTATAGTCGCCCATTTCCAGCTTACACAATCCCCTGTCAAGAAACATTTCCGGCTTATAATTCACCATCTTGATCGCGTTGTCATAGAACTGCATAGCGATATTATAAGACTTTTGCTTAAAAAATAATTTCGCTAAATAATAATGCGCTTTCTCATCCGTGGGTTCAAGTTGAATGGCATACAACAGATCTTTGTAAGAAGTTGTTAAGCTATCCATATAATATCTTACAATTCCCCGGTTTCGGTAAGCGAGTTCAAAATCAGGTTTGAGCTGCAGCGACTTATTAAAATCTTTTTCTGCTAAGCGCAGATCCTGGATACTTGCAGTAGCAATATCCTGGTTGTTATATTCTGCAGAACCCCTGTTGTTGTACGCTAAGTAATTGCCGGGGTCAAGTTTTATTACTTCTTTAAAATCTTTTATTGCCAATTCAAATTTTTCAAGATAATAGAAACACATCCCCCGGCTGTTCAGCAAATTCACATCAGAATCTTTTAATGCAAGCGCACCGTTATAATAAGTCAACGCTGAAGAATATTTCTCCTTTTTCATAAACATGTTTGCCAGCTCTTCGTAAGCAGGAAGATATTTTCCATTCAACTTAATTGCGGCAAGAAAATTTTCTTCTGCGGCAAGAGGATTATCAATACGTGCAAAAGCATATCCTTTCCAATATAATGCTTCCGCGCTTTTCGGATGAGTTTCAATATAACTGTTCAGCGTGGATATTGCCGGTGTATAAAATTTTTGTGTGATCTGCTGCTTGGCAAAATCGAGGACAGGATCAGATTTAGCGAAAGTAAATTGTGAGGAAAGAACAAAGCAAAAAAGCATCAAATAACAATACCTGTACAAATTACCTGTACGAACTTTCTTTACAACTAAACATTGAGTATTCACTTTCTTCTATAGTTTACGCTTTTCAACCTCAATAATAGAGAAATCCTTTTTCTCCGTTCTTATAAAATTTCCACTTTTGTTTATACTTTCAACATCATATTCTACAGGCACCTTAATGTATACTTTTACATCATTCAGGATGCCCGGAGTCCATTCCAGCTCGATCTTATTCCCGCTTAAATAAATACTTTCAATTTCCGTGCCAGCGAAGAAATGCCCCTTGCTTCCGGCAATAGCAAACGGCATATATCCCACAGCCAGGTAGCACTTAGATGCATGACCGGGGATCTCGATCATTTTTCCTCCTTTAATAAAATCTTCCTTTACATTGTCAAAAAATAAATTGTCGGGCAATTTGTACATCCTTGAAGTATCTGAAGTATTTATTAAGGCGAGGAAGTTTCGCTCATTGATCCTGAACCTGATAGTGTAAAAATCATTCTTGTAAGAAACGTCCACATCGCTGGCTTGCATTAACGGAAAAATGGACTTATACAGCAACAATGTCTCTGCATCATATTCCCCAATATTGTCAGACGTAAACAATAAATGACCAAACAATAAATTGGCGAGCAGCAGGGAGTATTTTTCTTCAAAAGAAAGGCTGTTTTTATTTTTTCTCAGTACGAAAACATCGGGATCGTTAAGGAACCAGTTCCCCGAAAGCTGCCTCCTGGAAATTGTATTGTGAATGGCGTTTTGTGTAGACGGGCGTTCGCGCGCACGGATCCATTTCAGCAGTTTAAAATCCCAGTCCATATGAACATCGGGACCGATCCTGCAATAATCCGTGGTACCATTTGCAGCAATCAGCGGAACGCCGCAGCCCAGGATCATCTTCTCCTCTACGCATTCACGAAGGAATTCCATGCTGTCGTGCATGATCTGTCCACGGGATTTTCCATTTCTTGCGATCAATGCGACGCCATATAAAAAATCCAGTTTTACGAGATCGAAATTCCAATCTTTTAAAACCGTATCAAAAATTTTTTTGAGATAAGCGCGGACTTCAGGATGATAAACATCCAGCGCATAAAACCAATAACTCCATAAGGGATTAAAGCCAATCTTCAAAAATTTTCCTGTATCATTTTTCAATATCCAATCGGGATGATCTTTTACAATAAAAGAATTATGCTCACATGTTAAGGGAGCAAGCCACAAGCCTGCCTTAATGTTATGGCGATGAATTTTTTCAACAATATTTTTTAACCCGTTCGGAAATCTTTCATTGAAATTTAGCCAATCTCCAACTGCTTTTTGGTATCCGTCATCGATCTGAAAGATCTCAATCGGGATATTATTTTTTGCAAATGATTCCAGGTTTTCTTCAATTATTTTTTCTGAGATCTTTGTGTAATAATAATACCAGCTTGTCCACCCGATCGCAGGTTTAACTTTAACGGGTGTTAATTGCTGAGCTTCAAAATAATTATCAAAACAAATTTTCTCATGAGAAAGAGAAGAAAATATATTCAGTAACTCAACATTTTCACTTGTAATAAAACCTTTACAATCTTTTTTAATCAACATTTTATTTTCCTTCGCATGATGCTCGAAAACAGTATACCCGGTTTTATCACTCAGTGAACCGAAAAACTGAACCCGCCGTTTCGGTTGTTTGATATAGGTATAAGTCCAGCTATGTACAACGCCGGTTTTATTTTTATAATCATAGAACAAGCCGTCGCCGTATGCTTCAGCAATTTTCTTAATAAATTTTCTTTGACCAGGGATCTTATCGGTTTTATCAAATATTTTTGTTTCTGTCCACGATTGAAAGCCGTTGCAAAAAACTCCTCTTGATTCTGAATAATCAAAGAAAGTTTCAATATAAAAATCGATGAACTCAATTTCTGTTTTCGGAGTGATGTGCACCTTATATATTTTATCGCCGGATAGATCCTCCAATAAAAACTCTATACGCAAGTGATCATTCTCAAATACAGAAAAATTTTGTGAGACAATTTCTTCACTTTGCTCGTGAGCAACGTATTTAAGATAAAAGCTTTTGAATTGCATGAAGATCTCTTTAGCGGAGCATAGAAAATTTGCAGATGGATATTTTAAAAATTGATAACTTACAGACAAATTTATCAAAAATGTCCGTTAAAAAAATTACTGTTATCGGTTCGGGAACCATGGGAAATGGAATTGCGCATGTTTGCGCCCAGTTTGGCTATGAAGTTTCATTGGCAGACATTTCCCAGCCTGCCCTGGATAAAGCGATTCAGACCATCACCAAGAACCTCGACAGGCAGGTACAAAAAAATGCAATAACGGAAGAGGTAAAATCACAAACACTACAAAATATAAAAACTTTTACCGACATCAACGACTGCGCACCTTCGAGCGATCTTGTTATCGAGGCAGCTTCGGAAGATTTTAATATCAAGCAAAAAATATTTAAGCAACTGGATGAGATCTGTGCACCGCATTGCATTTTAGCGAGCAACACTTCATCCATCTCCATTACAAAAATTGCTGCAATAACAAAGCGTGCGGATAAAGTGATCGGCATGCACTTTATGAATCCTGTACCTGTAATGAAATTAATAGAAGTGATCCGCGGATATGCTACGAGCCGCGAAACCACAGATCTTATTTTTGAAGTCTCAAAAACATTGCAAAAAATTCCTGTTGAAGTAAACGATTATCCGGGTTTTGTTGCGAACAGAATTTTAATGCCGATGATCAATGAAGCGATCTATACTTTATTTGAAAGTGTTTCGGGAGTACGTGAAATTGATACAGTCATGAAATTAGGCATGGCACACCCGATGGGTCCATTGCAGCTGGCAGATTTTATTGGACTGGATGTTTGTCTTGCCATTTTAAAAGTTTTGCATGATGGTTTTGGAAACCCGAAATACGCGCCTTGCCCATTGCTGGTAAATATGGTGACTGCAGGTTATCTCGGTGTGAAAAGCGGAGAAGGATTTTACAGGTATGAAGCCGGCAGCAAGGAGTTGGTTGTGAGTGGAATGTTTAAGTAACCGCACGAGCGGAATCTCATATATTGAATTAATTCGCTTTTACACAAACATCTGTTATGCTTTGATATTCAGGGCGTTATTTTATATATAATAGTTATACTTCTACTTTAGCCTTCATTTGTATTTTTAATTGCAGATTCAAACGCGCAACTTTGTTTAAACGCCAATTATATGAAAAAGCTATTTACTGTTTTTTTGTCTTTTACTTCGCTAGTATGTTTTTCGCAAAGGCTCGTTGACGAAATTTGTCTTGGTACGCCACTTCACGAAGAGATTCTTATGTTTCACGAGAACAATGATTCAACGACAACGATAATCACTCAAAACGCCATCAATGATTCTAGTGGCTATTATTCTATCTACAAACTTATCAAGCTCGATAAAAACAAACGCATCTTATTCATAAAAGAATTAGATTCTCTTAACCAGCATAATTCCGTAGCCTTGTCTGACAATATACTGTTCGATCCGGACGGAGCAATGTTTGTAATCGGGATAACGAATGTTCTTGGTTACAAGTATGACAAGGACGGGAACGTTCTCTGGAAAGCAGATAGCCTTCACCTAGCAAATACCTACGGAGCTGTCAGGGCAACGCAAAAACCTGACGGCGGTTACATTCTTTACTCTCCTTTTATGACGGACAGAGAAATAGTATCTGTTACGAAGGATGGTCATTTTCTCTGGAGTACGTATATGTCGCTCGCCAACATTATTCCTCCAAACGGTTATAATCAATATTTACTGACAGTTGAAGGTCTTTTCAATAAAAACACATTGCTTACAGCAAAAGTATCGAGGCCCAGCTTTACCCACATTGGCGACGATACTTCCAGAACCATGCTCTATCTTCTCGATTCATCGGGTGTGCTGATTGTGGAAGACAGCAGCCAAAATATATCGACTTCGTATTATCAGTCTATCACCGATTATTCTTCTCACCATTATATTGTGAGATATAATTCATCCCCAGTGAATTCATCACGCCCTGTTATATTGCTTGACCCGACCAATTTATCTATTGTGCGATACGACAGCATGATCTCTTTAAACCGGGATTTAATGACAACCTATAATAACAGGTTTGACGATACCTCCCGTATTTATATGTATCCGTATGTTTCTATGGACAGTATGATCTACTGTATAAATATTTATTCGAACAGGTTGTGGTCTTACAAAATGCATCACTTCAATCCCCACGCATCACTTGAAACGATACCATTGCTGCTTGATAACAACCGTGTATTCGCAGACCGCTCGCTGATTGACAACGGCGTGAAGATTTGGGAAAGCAATGTCGAAGTTAGAAATACCATTTTTTACCGTGGCAAGACGTGGTATATTTCTAGCTACAACAATGCGACTATAGATTACAATGGAAAAGATATCTCTTATATTATCAGTTATGATGGTGACATTTCCGGCATTTTTTTCAATGTAGAAACTATAAAACTTGTTCAAATCATCGATATCCAAACAGGCTTGGTGAAAGAAAAAATGATCATTGATCCAAAGCCTGATAACGCATATATATTTCATTATGGAGCGAAACAAATATTTATTGCAACGACGAGTGAA
This sequence comes from Bacteroidota bacterium, assembly GCA_028288625.1. Classification (GTDB taxonomy): domain Bacteria; phylum Bacteroidota; class Bacteroidia; order Chitinophagales; family JADIYW01; genus JADJSS01. Next base: position 42,012 of record JAQBNI010000068.1, read on the forward strand.
TTGCCTTGTAACTATGGTGGCAGCGATATTTACTTTGCTTATTATTCGGGTATCTACAATTCAGTAACGGGAGTTGCCTTTATCGATTATAATAACAACAACGTAAAGAATGCGGCCGAGCCTACCTATCCATGGGGATATGCGTACACCCGCAGCGCAAGAGATTCACAAATGATGCATCTTTACAGCACCGGACAATTTTTATTTTACACGGACACCGGAAATTATAAGACACATATCGCATTATACAATGATTATTTTACGATCAGTCCTGCACAATTTAATTCTTCGCATACTACTTACGGATATGCGGATACCGCTTATTTTGCATTGCATCCGATACCCGGAAAAAATGACCTTGAAATAAAACTGCTTAACAATTGGTGGACGAGTTTGGGAAGGGTGAACAAATATACTGTCTCACTAACGAACAAAGGCGCGTTCCCTGCCAGCGGGAAAGTTAAACTCGTCTTAGATCAACGGCTCTTATCGCTTACGGTAACTCCGCCACCCACATCGGTGAACGGCGATACTATGATCTGGGCAATTACGAATCTTCCTCCAGCGCAAACATTGTCTGCTACTCTTCATTTTACGGGGGCTACGCCGCCAATATTGAACGCAGGTGATACTTTATTTTCGCAAGCATGGATCATCAATGATTCTGTTGATATAGTTCCTGCAGATAATTACACAACGCTGAAGGAAGCGGTATTATCTTCCTATGATCCGAATGAAAAAACAATTTTATCCGGAAACCACCTGACGCCGGCACAAATTGCAAACGGCGATTATATTTCCTACATCATCCATTTTCAGAATAAAGGAAATGACACTGCGTTTAGGATAATTGTTGT
>JAQBNI010000096.1 GCA_028288625.1 Bacteroidota bacterium
TATATGTATGGTTAAAAAAATCAGTATCAGTGTTCCGAGTAAAGTCATCGAACGGCTGTACCATTTTGAATTTGCACTGCTATCTGATTTTATATATCCTACGGGACGTTTTGCTTTATTCTGAAAATACAAGATCAGCGTGTAAATAATATGGATGAAAAACCCGGCGAACAAACCAACTTCCATAAAACGGATGATCCAGTTATACGCCATGAAATGCGACAGGATATTAAAGGTTTCTCCTTTGTCGTTAAATAAAATGGTAGCGTTGATGCTTACGTGTATGACCAGGAAGGAGATGAGAAATAAACCTGTTAATGCGACTAATATTTTTTTCCCGATGGATGAGCTTAAAAAACTTTCTTTTGCCATGATTTGGTGTTTCAAAAACCGTCGCAAAATTAACTGTTAATGGGGAATATAGGGTTGAGTAAAGGTTAATTTTTTGCACATTTTTTATACAGGCAATAATTATGTCGTTAGTAGCATTTTTAGAGCTTTTTAGATCATAAAACCCTTTAAACTTCATCAATTCATTTAATTAGGTGTAGGGTTTTATCTTATTTTTACTTTCTTTTCCTTAGATGAAAAGAAAGTAACAAAGAAAAATCAAGTCAAAACGATGCGTCAGCGCTAAAACTGCGCTTAGCTCGCCGTTTTGACATGCCGCGCTAAATTGTCTAAACTCCACCTTTGAAATTGACGCCAAAGAAAATAAATCACGCTATTTATGAGTTTGTAGCAACCCGTTGACGAGGTCAACATATTTTTGTTTTGCCTGATCCTTGCTTAATCCGGATTTATCCTTCCATGCTTTCCATTTAAACTGCCCCTTCATATCAAACATTCCCGGTTTTGAGGTATTGTTATCTCCTTCCGTCGCCTGTTTAAAATAGGCATACAGATCGAGGAATTGCGCATCACTTGGTCGTTTGGTGAGTGTTTTTACATCTGCCAGCGCCTGTTCGAATGTCTGATCTAAGCTCATAATATTAATTTTGTTAAATTTAGGAAATGATTTTCAAAAAATTTCCTTTTGTTTATGTGATCTGTATCCCGTTGCTGTGGTTTTTTTTCAAGCTGTTACCCGTTTTTACACACCCCTGTGATTTCTCGACTGCGAATTTTATTTATGCAGAAAACTTTAACCAGGTCAAGATCTGGTGCTTCGACCCCACAAATACCATGCGATTTGATGACAGTTCCAATTTTTTGTACGTGGCTTGCATTTGGCTGCTTATTCATTTTCTAAAGTTCACGACGATCAAGGCTGCGCTCGCCATTTCCGCTTTAAGCATGTTGGTTTCAATTTATTTATTACACAGGCTGGTCGGTTCCAGGTTTTGGAGTGTGCATTTATTGTTGATCGCCTTGTTGTTCATGAGCACACAAATCTGGGCAGGCGTTTTAGGCGACGAAATTATTTTCCAGGGAATGTTATGGCTGATGGCTGTCCATGCATTCTGGCGACACCGTTATTTATGGCTGATGGTGGCGTGTACGATAAATGTTATGGCGCGACCGGATAATATTTTTATTATACTACCGCTGATCATTGCAAGTTATATCGATATAAAAAAATTAAAAGAAAGAGATAAGAATAAATTTATTTTCAGAAGGATACGCAGAACTTTTTTCTTCCTGATTATTCCTATGATTGCATATTTTACGTATCGCTATTTATATTTTGGAAAGATATTGCCCTTCAACTGGCTGCATCACAGCCTGGAAACGGATAAGCGTTACGGTGTTTTTAATTATGAAGGATTTAATTTTCTGAAACATTATTTAAGGTTTTTTACTTTGCCTTTATTGATCGGCGTTGCATTTTATTTCGTTAAGGAATTTAAAACGCTTAATGCACGATATTACGCTTTAGCGATAAGCTTTATTTTGATCCCGATATTATATAACTGCACATTTGCACAGGATGAAAACCTCGGATTTAAAAATCAATACGCTATTTATTTAGGGTTGGTGATGTTGTCGCTTTTATTTATCAGAGATTACCGCTCTGTTTCACAAGGCTTCACTACGGCTGTTTTTGTTATCTTCTTCGGATTTAAAATTTCTTTCCTCTATTTTCAGAAAACGCTGCAAAGCGCAAATGATAATGGTTATTATATCACGAATGATCTTGCGCAGATCCACAATGGAAAAGCGATCGTTTACTACGATAATTTTATTGCATGGTTAACAGAATGGCAGGTGACCTTTGCAAGCGGCAAGCACACAAAGGATGGACATGCACTTACAAACGATGAACTTGCATCTTCCGTTGCAGATATTATCATCACGGATAATGATAAAAGTATTGCGATGTTAAAAGAGAAATATGATGTTTTCAGTGTACCAAAAAATATCCGTCAATTTGAAAAAGAAACTGAACCGGAAAATTCCCTGGACAAATTCTTTTACAAATATTCTCACAAATTACCCATAAATAAAAATGATAATTTCAAGATGCTGGTTTGGAAGTTCGGCAATAACTATAACGATATAAAAGAAATTTTACACGAACATGGCGGGAAGGAAATAAAATGACGAAGTCATTCCCGCGAAAGCGGGAATCTCATCTTGTTTGAATATTCTCAACTTAATTGGAGAACAAATCAACTTAATTTAATCATCTAGCTACTTAATATCATGAGATCCCCGCGTGCGCGAGGATGACAAATTAAAATCGCCGTTGGTCGCTTCAGCATAAACGCTTATATTTATCAACTAATCATGCAATTCATTTTAAACGATAAAGAAGTCAATACGCAGTTGCCCGGCGGCACCTTGCTGCTTGATTTTATCCGTTATCACAAAAAACTTACCGGCACCAAGATCGGTTGCAGGGAAGGAGATTGCGGCGCGTGCACTGTTTTAATTGGTGAATTGATAGAGGATGAACTGAGATACAGATCGGTGACTTCCTGCCTGACACCGATCGGAAATGTACATGGAAAACATGTGGTGACCGTAGAAGGCATCAATACGGAAACGCTGAACCCCATACAGCAGGCGATGAACGACGAAGGTGCTACGCAATGTGGCTTTTGTACACCCGGCTTCGTGGTTTCTTTGGCTGGATTTTGCTTAAGCAAATCCAATCATACTTACGAAGATTGTATTGCCGCGATCGATGGAAATATCTGCAGGTGCACCGGCTACAAGTCGATTGAAAGAGCTGCAAAAAAAGTTTCCGATCTCATGTTGGAAAATAAAAATGAAGAGCCAATTGAATTCACTGCAAAAAATAAAATACTTCCTGCATATTTCACGGGTATAAAAAAACAATTAAAAGAAATTCAAAAAACCATTGATCATAACGTAGATGCAAAAACAAAAAGATTTGTCGGCGGCGGAACAGATCTCTATGTGCAAAAACCGGAAGAAATGATCCACGCAGATATTCATTTCGCTATGCAGGATGGAAAACTGAAAGGTATTTCATTTGAAAATAATATTTGTACAATTGGCGCAGCTTCAACAGTAACTGATCTGATGGAGTCGGATTTATTCAATCAATATTTTCCGCAATTTAAACAGCAGGTTAAACTCGTCTCTTCTACCCCGATCCGAAACCTCGCGACATTCGCCGGTAATTTTGTCAATGCTTCACCGATCGGCGATTTTACAATCTTCTTCCTCGCATTGAATGCAAGTCTGCAATTGAGTAATGGGACAAAAACCAGGACCGTAGCGCTGAAAGATTTTTATAAAGGATACAAAGAGATTGATAAACATACGGATGAGTTTGTCGAAAAAATGATGTTTGATATTCCTTCTGAAAATACATTATTCAATTTTGAAAAAGTAAGCAAACGGGCAAACCTTGATATCGCAAGTGTAAATTCTGCGATGCAAATCAAGGTTCGTAGAGACGGACAGACGTCCGTCTCAAGCTTCGAAGAAGTTCATGTTTCTGCAGGGGGCGTTTCACCGATCCCATTATATCTTTCTGAAACATCAGGATTTTTAACAGGAAAAGAATTAAGTGATGGAGTAATCTTACAAGCAATAGATATTGCACAATCGGAGATCTCTCCCATCAGCGATGCACGTGGAAGCATAGATTACAAGCGGTTATTATTGAGACAATTGATGCTCGCGCATTTTCATACATTATTTCCCGAAATACAAATTGAAAAACTGTTATACGCTCAGTGAAAAATATAGATTCCATATCACATCTTCGTGGAGAATCCATTTACCTGGATGATATTGCTACCATTGACGGCACACTGTATTGCGCCGTATACGATTCTCCTGTCGCACACGGAAAAATAATAAACCTGGATCTTTCAGCAGCAGAAAAATGTGAAGGTATAGTCAGGATATTTACTTACAAAGATATTCGCGGACAAAACCAGATCGGCGGCATTGTTCCCGATGAAGTATTACTCGCAACAGATATTGTTGATTTTTGCGGAATGCCTATAGCATTAGTCGTTGCCGAAACAACAGAGCTTGCAAGAGCAGCATTAAAAAAAATTATTTGTGAAATAGAACCGCTGCCGGTGATCACCGATCCGCGCGAAGCAAAAGAAAAAGGAAAGCTAACCATCCCTCCGCGAACATTCCAAACCGGCGATACGGAAAATGCATGGAAGAGTTGCGAATATATTTTTGAAGGGAGAGCAGATACTAACGGACAGGAACATTTATATATTGAAACGCAGGGTGCATATTCGGTTCCGCTTGAAAACGGCAGCATAAAAATTTATTCTTCCACGCAAGGACCAACAGCAGTGCAAAGAACAACAGCACGCGTTTTGGGTATGGGCATGCACCAGATTGAAGTGGATGTGACGCGGCTCGGCGGCGGATTCGGCGGCAAGGAAGACCAAGCAACAACCTGGGCGATCATGTGCGCACTTGCTACACAGCACCTGAAGAAGCCTGTAAAATATGCCCTCGACAGGATGGAGGACATGCGCATGACCGGAAAAAGAAATCCTTATTCCTCAGATTTTAAAATTGGCTTGGATAAAGATCTGAAGATACTCGCATACGAAGCCACGTTCTATCAGAACTCCGGAGCGGCTGCAGATCTTTCTCCCGCTGTATTGGAAAGAACTTTATTTCATAGCACCAATACCTACTTTGTTCCGAATGCAAAATGCACGGCTTACTGCTGTAAAACCAATCTCGTGCCGAATACTGCTTTCCGTGGCTTTGGCGGTCCGCAAGGAATGTTCGTGATAGAAAGTGCGATTGCAAAAGCAGCAGAATCGCTCAGCATCAACGCTTGTGAAATTCAGAAAAGAAATTTGTTAAAGACCGGTGATGAATTTTTGTATGGACAAAAAGCGGAAAGTGAAGCCAACGAATGCTGGCATAAAGCAGAAACAAATTTTGAACTGGCGAAAGCGATCAACGACGCAGAAAATTTCAACAAAAAAAATTCACTCTATAAAAAAGGTGTTGCAGTGATGCCGATCTGCTTCGGCATTTCCTTTACCAAATTAGTGATGAACAACGCGCGCGCACTCG
>JAQBNI010000119.1 GCA_028288625.1 Bacteroidota bacterium
AAAATCCCAATTTGGTATTTCCGACATGCCCGCATAAAACTGTTTTGAAGCTCCGTAAATTGAAGTGCTGCCGGAAACAGCTTTCGCCCGGAAATAATAAATCTGATCTGTGGAAAGCCCGGAGAGGTTTGCAGAAATATTGTGGAATAGCGTATCATTAACGGTAGCCGGAATAGCGGCAATAGTATTTCCTAATGCGGGCGTGGTTCCCCATTCAAAGCTCAGCGTAACAGGACTAAAGAAATGTTTTGCATTTGCATTTAATTGCGCCGATGTGTTGTTGATATTTGAAGCATCAAGCGTATTAAAAAAAGAATAGCCGATACCGGAACTGAAGGTGAGTATATCGCCGTAAAAAGTGGTGACTGTTGTTTGTCCCTTTAACCGGTAATAATATTGCGTGCCTGGTATAAGGTTAGTGATATACCCCGAGATGTTATGCGGAAGCGTATCATTAACGGTCATGGGAGTTGCAAATATTTCCTGTCCGAAATTTGTAGTGGTCCCATATTCAAAACTTAAGGTAACAGGCAAATTAAATTTATCGAGAAAGCCGCTCACGGTTGCAGAAGAATCTAAAATGTTAGTTGTACCGCGTGTTTGAAATACGCTGAAAACAGTACCGGTATAAAAAGTCTGAATGTCGCCGTAATAAAGCTGTGAATTGTGCGTCCCTTTTATCCTGAAATAATAAATGGTATTTGGCTGCAACCCCGAAACAACGGCAGAAATATTGTGAGAAAAAGTATCACTCACATTTCCGGGAGTACCGGGTATTTCACTTCCCAGTAACGGTGATGTTCCGTATTCAAACGACATGTTTAGAGAAGTGGAAAATTTATCCACTAATCCATTCAGCGTTGCACTTACGGAGCCGACGTTTGTTGCAGGAATTGTGCGAATGGTATACGGCGGTATGCCTGTGAAGAAGGTGAGCGTATCTCCGTTTGCTGTGCCGGCAAGCGTTAGTGCCTGCACAAAGAAATAGTATGTTGTATTTGGTGTAAGACCAAAATTTACGGAACTCACCAGCGTAACCGTATCGCTGTTAATGCTGGTAGGATAAGAAAACTGGTAGGTGGAAAATGTTGAATCGGTTGTATAATAAAATGTATACGTGCCGGGTTCACCATGTGTATTAATTCCTGCTTTTAAAGTAACGCTTGTTGTGTCAATAAACTGCGAACCGAATGTATATGCTGTGGGAAGAATGGAAGTAGTATACACATATACAGAGCCATATTTTCCGCCGATAGCGCCGAGATTATTGCTGTAAAAATCAACGGAATTAAAATTATCAAAAGGAAATGCATTTGGAATAATGACACGCGACCAGTTTAGTCCGCCGTTGATGGTTTTCAGTACAGTAGCATGATCGCCGACGATATAACCTGTCGTGGAATTTAAGAAAGTGATATCGTTGAGAACGCCGAGAGAATCATTTCGTAAAATATTCCAGGAAGCGCCGCCATCTGTTGTGCGAAGTATTACACTTGACGAATCCGGAAAGCCAATTCCTCCGACAATATATCCTATAGTAGCGCTGATAAATTTAACGGCATTTAGATTTTTTCGTACAGGAGAAGTGATCGTGTTCCAGTTTGCACCGCCGTTGGTTGTGCGCAAAATTGTGCCGCTGTCGCCGACTGCAGTTCCGTTGTTAGCATCAATAAAATCAATGCCTTTCAGCCAGTAGCCATTTCTGTCGAGCATAATGCTCCACGTGCTTCCGCTGTCTGTACTTTTTAAAATTGTTTGCAGCGTATCCGTGCGGGGCACGCTTCCTCCTGCAATAAAAACCAGTTGCGGTGTTACGTATACTATTTTATTAAATTGCCTGTTGATGGGATTTGAGACAGGCGACCATGATCTTCCACCATTCTCTGTTTTCAGTATAGTTCCGCTGTAGCCGCAGGATAAACCATGTGTAGAATCTGAGAATTCCATAGATTTGATCCAGGGCTTTATGGAATTGGTACTGAAATCCCACGTAATCCCCTTATCTGATGATAAAAAAATATCCTGCAGTGAATCATTAAATTCATTTCCTCCCCCTACAACAATATGTGTAGAATCTAAAATGCTAATTGCATTTACATGTCTTCCGCGCGGCACAAAAGAAGGATACCATTGTTGGGCGTAAGAAATTTCATTTGAAAAAAATAATAGAATGAGAATACATTTTGCAGCGTTCTTAATAACGGGTTTTCCGAAGTGCAAGAAATTAGTGATAAGAGCGGAATAAATATTTTTCATACAAAAATTTTATGGGTTGCCAAAATATTTTAAAACTGTGAATGACCATTCACAGTGAAATATAATTTTAACTTTTTTATTTAATCATCACCTCTGGATGATTATCTTTTTACTGAAAACCCGATCCCCTTTTTTCATCACCAGTAAATAAAATCCGGGAGAAAGATCTCCTACTTCCATGTGCGCAGTATGTTCTCCTGCAGCTAATTTTATTTCTTTTATACTTTCTCCCTTAAAAGAAAAAAGTGTCACCGAACATTCTTTATTGTCTTCAAATAAATTTTCTATTATCAGACGATCCCTTGCCGGATTAGGAAATATTTTCATTCCGTCTAATTCAAACAGGTCAGGTTTGATATTGTTTACTGCGGATACAAATCCGTCAAAGCTCAGTTTATCTACAAATAATTTTGTTCCGAGATGTGCAGGGAAATTAAAACTGCTACCCATGCGTATGTCGGCACTATCGGGTATATCTGTTACATTATAATAATTTATTGGAATGCTGAATGACGTAAAATCAGGCATAGAATCAGATTGGTTTAACGAGCCTGTACCAACCTCTACGCCATTTTTATACATGGTTATCATAATAAACATGGAATCATCCTAGAAATTTTAATGCATTCACATGTCTTCCGCGCGGCACAAAAGTGTGAAACCATTGCTCCGCATAAGCTGCATTTATAAAAAATAAAAGTGGAAATAAATATTTTAGTGAAGAGATAAAAATATTTCTCTTTAAAGAAAAAAAATCAGAGATATTTAAAGAATTATTTCTGAATAGTGATTTTTTTACTGTAATTATTTTCGCCTTTTTTCATCGTTAGTACATAAAATCCCGGAGAAAGATCTCCGACTTCCATTTGTGTAGTGCGTTGTCCTGCCGGTAATTTTATTTCCCTGAGCAATTGTCCCGTAATACTGAACAGCGACAGTGAACATACTTTATTTACATCGTATAAATTTTCAATAATAAGAAAATCTCTTGCAGGATTTGGATATACTTTCATTCCATCCAGTTGCAGCAGATCAGTTTTTGTTATTTGCACACCTGATACAAAACCATCAAAACTTAATTTGTCAACGATGATCCTTGTTCCCGCATGTACATTATTTTTATTGCTGTAACAGCTAATCTCAATATCAGCAGAATCGGGAATTGTTGTGCCGATATAATTTATAGGGATGCTGAATGGCGTATAATCGGGAACGGAATCTGTCTGGAAAAAATCACCGTTGCCCACTGAAGTTTTTCCTTTCAGCATATTTATATTGATACGCATTGTATCTCCCTGGGCTGGAAAGAATTTATAATAGCCGTTGAATGTCACGTGTTTTCCCCTGATAGGAAACCCGCCTTCTTTATTGTCAAGAATACCATTGTGATTGGCAAGCTCGCCTCCGATGATCAGACCTCCCGGCCAGGTTATATTAGAAATCTCCGCAGCATAATCATCCGGCGCATTAAAATATACTTTTGAAACCATATGGTTACCTGTTGCGTTAGCGCTGTCTAATGCAACATACGGGAATGTAAACCAGCTTAAAGGACTTTCTATGATAGTGGAAAACCAGCTTTCAAAGCCGCTATTGGTAAAAGTTGTATTTCCCGGGAGAAAGGAAATATCATCAATGATAAGGAAGTTGTTGAAGTACGGACTTTTCCTGTCAAATATATTGCTGGATACAAACCCTATAATAATACTATCCGGTACCAGCAGCGTATCATAATTAATTTTATAAGATAATCTTTTAAAGGCACCGCCCGATGTTGCCGTGATGGGCTGCATTTGAAAAGTTACAGGGTTGCCATTCTTTTTCAAAATCAATAACATAAAAGCCGAATCTCCTGCTTGTATAGAATAATTTGAGAAGAATACAATGGAGTCCGGTCGTCCGGATACATTAAGTGGAACGCCACCGAAAATTCCATCGCCTATTGAGCCGTTAAGAACAATGTTTAGTGCGGATATCTTTACTGCATAATTTCCCGAATGTCCGGGCACACGTGAAAAATCACTGCTGATAAAACTCCAGCTTTTCGGAATATTTACTGTGTCCTTTTTCCAGTATTGAAAATCCCAGTTTGGAATTTCCGATCCGCCTGCATAAAACTGTTTTACATCTCCAAAAATAGTAGAGCCTCCGTTAACGCCCTTTATTCTGAAATAATAGACCTGGTCCTGAAGTAGCCCTGACAGATTTGCTGTGATATTATATACTCCGGTATCTGTTATTGAAGGTGGGTTTGCAGTGATTGAATTTCCCAACGACGGGGTGGTACCGTATTCAAAAGTTAATGTAACAGCACCCGACAAATGTCTTGCAGCAGCATTTAACTGTGCCGAGGTATTCGTAATATTTGTTGCATCACTTGTATTGAAATAGGTATAACTCAACCCGGTATGAAAAACAAGTATCTGTCCGTAAACGTACGACAAAGAAGTAATGCCTTTTAACCGGAAATAGTAAAAGGTATTGGGAATCAGGTTAATTAAATTGGCGGTCACTGTGTGTTGCAGGCTATCACTTATTGTAGAGGGGATAGCCGTTATTTCATTTCCAAAAGAAGGCGTGGTGCCATATTCAAAAGAAACCGAAGCCGGAAATTGCGCGCCGTTGATCAACCCGTTTAGTATAAAAGATGAATCGCTCACCTTTGTTGCCTGTTGTGTTTCAAATGTTGTAAAAATACTGCCGGTAAAAAAACTGAGTGTATCTCCGTAATAGGTTTCCGTATTGTGTATTGCCTTTACCCTGAAGTAATATATTTTATTCACCTGCAGGTTATGAATATTGGCAAACACAGGTTGAGAAAATGTGTCGTTAATAACATTTGGTATGGCGGAAACTGTATTTCCAAAAGCAGGTGTTAATCCATATTCAAAAGAAACGGTAGCAGGAGGCACAATGCCGTTTATCATTCCGTTTAATGTGGCAATGGAGTCGTATATATTTGTTGCAGGAGTTGTTTGTACCGCATCCAGGGTATTAAAAACCTCGGAATTGCTGAAGAAAGAATCGCTGTTGTGCATTCCTCTTATCCTGTAAAAATAAGTTGTGCCGGGTTGCAGATTCGTAACGGCGGCAGAAAGGCTGTGAGAAAAAGTATCGTTAACCGATGCGGGAGTTGGGGTAATTGTATTTCCGTATGCTGGTGTTGTGCCATAGTCAAAGCTTATCGTTGCCGGCACGCCAAGTTTATCTATAAATCCGTTTAGGGTTGCACCGTGCGTGGTTATATTCGAAGCCGGGTAAACCTGTAATGGATTTTGTGTTTGAAACTGCAGAATATCTCCATAATAAAATTCACTGTTGTGTGTGCCTTTTAACCTGTAGTAATAAGTTGTATTGGGTGTGAGGTTAGTTAAGATCCCCGTAATATTATGCAGGGAAGTATCATTGATTATCGAAGGAACAGCGGTAATTTGATTGCCCATGAAAGGAGTGGTGCCATATTCAAAACTGATCATTGTTGAGGATGGAAGTTTTTCAATTATCCCGTTTAAGTTAGCCGTAGATGGAGTGATATTATTGGCAGTTCCAGTCTGGAAAGTATAATGTTGTGCTGTTGTTCTGAAGCTTTTTATTTCACCGTTTGAAAGCCCTGCCAGCGTTCGCGTCTGGATATAAAAATAATAAATAGTGTCTGACAGTAATATCTGGTCAGTGATATTTATCTGTGCAAGAACAAGGCTGTCGCTTTTTATATCAGGCGGATAACCTGTGCCAAAAGTATATGTGGCAAAAGTAGAATCAAGAGAAAAGAAAAAATTATAAGTAGCTATCTCACCATGTGTATTTACAGCTCCTATCAGTGTAAAATTTGTAGTGTCCACAAATCTTGAACCCAATGTAAAAGCAGAAGCCAACAAAGAATTAGTATAAACATAAAGGTCTCCGAACTTGCCGCCGATCATTCCGAGGTTGTCGTTTTTAAATTCCACACAGTTGAAATATGCGTAAGGCGCCACGTCGGGAAGAATTTGCTTTGTCCAGTTCAAACCTGCATTCGTAGTTTTCAGCACAGTTCCTTTGTTGCCCGTAATATAACCGGTGTTGGCGCTTGAAAAAGTAATATCCGTAAGGATACCCACGGAATCATCTCTTAAAATACTCCACGTCACTCCGCCGTTAGTGGTGCGCAAAATAGTACTCAGCGAATCAGGATTATCTTCTCCTCCTACAATATAACCTGTGGATGTATTTAAAAACCGTACTGCATTAAAATTCCTGTTCACCGGTGAAATGATCTTGTTCCAGTGCGTACCGCCATCCGTGGTTCTTAAAATTGTTCCGCGGTCGCCAACTGCAACGCCGTTGTTGACATCAGAAAAATAAATTCCTTTCAGCCAGTAGCCTGCTGTGTCGCGTACTACCGTCCAGTTGTTTCCACCATCCGTACTTTTTAAAATAGTCTGTGTCGTATCTGTACGCGGCACACTTCCTCCCGCAATAAATAATATCTGCGGAGTTACATAAATAACTTTGTTGAATTGCCGCGTTACCGGCGCAGGTATTTGTGTCCAGAATGCAGTCGCGTTTTGTGTTTTAAAAATCTGTCCGGAATAGCCTACAGCAAATCCGGTCAGCGTATCAATAAAGGCTAAAGATTTTACCCAGGGTTTAGGCTGCGCAGTTACATTGCCCCATTCCAATCCCTTGTTATACGATAGCCACATATCCTGGATGGAATCGTTGAATTCATTTCCTCCACCGAATAGAATGCTTTGAGGACTCAGAAACTTTAACGCATTTACATGTCTCCCGCGCGGTACAAAAGTGTGATACCATTGTTCGGCATTTGCAAGCTGTATAAACAAAGTAAAGCTCAATAAAAGATAAAGGGAACGCATTTTTGCAATCCGGATAATTGTTACTTTAAATTTTTTCAGGAATGGTTTGTATAAAATTTGCATATAAGGTATTTACAGGATTGATGCTCAATTGCAGGATAAGGCTGCGTTGTTCAATATTCAGCCTTGAAAAATAAACAGAAAACTTGTGATATACAATGTTTTTTCCGCTTTCTTATCCAGATGAAATTCAGGGCTCAAAGCAGGTAGAATTACATTAACATTGTGTGGAAGCTTTTCAGTTAAAGCTTAATCGATATCAAACAAAATACACATACATTTACCTTCTCAACAATAAAAACTACAATATGAAAAAATTATTTCTACCTTTTTTACTTGTTTTCTCTTTACAAATCTTTTCCCAATCCTTCCAAAAAACGTATGATCTTGGAGGAGATGATTACAGCAATAATGTAAGAGTAGAACATGCTATTTTTATTTGCGGAACCACCAACAAGGTGGGCGCAGGCGGATATGACGCGATGCTCATGGCATTTGATTCCGCAACAGGAAATTTTATTTGGGAAAATCAATTCGGCGGTCCTGATGCAGAAGCAGGCAGGGCAATGACTCCCTTTGGACAAGGATTCCTGGTTGCTGGTAGTACGAAAAGCTTTTCTCCTGTTAATCATAAAAATGACATTGTCATCTCTTATATTAAAGCTCAAGCCAGTGGATATCAGGGCAGCAAGTTGTTTGGGTTTGATAGCACTGACGAAACTGCAAATGATATTCTAAACGTTGGAGATACTGCCATATACATTATAGGTCAGACGAAGGCTAACGGGGATGGTAACCATACAAAAATGGTCATTATCAAATTAGATAACTCGGCAGACCCTGTATGGATGAAAACTTATGGATTCCCTTTTTCCAATGAAGTTGGCTTAAGGTTATTTTCAATACCAGGTTTTGGAATGATTGGCATTGGATATTCCGGCAGCGGCGGCGCAGGAATGAACGATGCATATATTGTCAATTTTGATGAAACAACGGGGGCTGTAAGTAACCAACTTTTAATAGGGGCAGCCGGCGATGATGACGGAAGGTTCTTCGTTGTAAATAATAACCATATCATTATAGGAGGAAATACGGGAAGTACCAGTGGACCTGGTCGTCAGAATATTTTCTTAACAGCAATAAATCCAAATGATTTAAGCATAGCCTGGTCAAAAACATATGGAGGCGATTCGGCGACATCATTGCAATCCCTGCAGGTTGACCAAGTTGACGGACACCTTGTTGTAGGCGGAGTTACGAATAAGTTTGGCACAGGAGAAGCTGCTCTTTTATTTAAAGTGGATTCAGCTGATGGAAGCCCGAAATGGGCAAACCTGATTGACGGTCCCAAAGATGATTATCTTGGCGGAATACAAACGATGAATGACGGCACGGTCATCGTTACAGGATATTCGAATTCGAGCACTGCAAATGATGTTTACCTCGCCAGAACAAATACTACAGGAGATCTGTGTAACACTACCTCTGCAGTGGCACTGGTAGTTAGAGACTTCACACCAACGATAACGGGTCCCACGATCGCTGATCACAGGGATTCAGCTGTAGCTTTTGTTGTAGCTGATACCGGTTTCACGGCAACTGACTATACTGTAACGACCAACGATCTTTGCGCCACTACCGGGGTGAGAACCTTATCCGCAAAAGATAATTCAATTAATATTTACCCTAATCCAACAAGCGGAAGATTATTTATTGAATCAACTTATGCATTCAGCAATATTGTGAAAATGAAGATCTATAATACGATCGGATCTGAAGTATATACGAAAACTATTGCGGCAGGGACAAAAGATTTCAATATCGACATGTCAGGCAATCCTAAAGGGATGTACATCATTACATTTACAGATGGAACAACCATTACCACGGCAAAGGTAAGCCTCAATTAATTTTTTAAATTGATGATATAAAAGGGAGCATTTATGTTCCCTTTTTTTTTATGCTTCAATTTCAAAGATTATTTCGATTCATTTTTTTTTAAACATTTCAGAATTTTCATTTGTTATTAACCTAATAAAAACAATAAAAATGAAAAAACTTATACTACCTTTTTTACTAATCCTTTCTTCTTTACAAGGGTTTTCTCAGTCTACTTTTCAAAAATCATATGAGTTCGATGCAGATGATTATGGTAATAATATATTGGTAGACAGCAGCGGCGTATATGTTGCCGGCAGCACAAACAAATCAGTTGGAGGCAACTATGACGGTATGTTGATGAAATTTGATACTGCAG
Organism: Bacteroidota bacterium; assembly: GCA_028288625.1. Classification (GTDB taxonomy): domain Bacteria; phylum Bacteroidota; class Bacteroidia; order Chitinophagales; family JADIYW01; genus JADJSS01. Next base: position 9,373 of record JAQBNI010000119.1, read on the forward strand.
GAAATTTCATATGGCAATCGCAATTCGGCGGAAGCAATGATGAAGTCGGACGGGCAGTGGCTCACTTTTACAACGGCTATGTTGTTGCGGGTTCTACAAAAAGTTTTTCTACGACGGGTCTGTTGCGAGATATCATGATCTCTTATGTAGATACTGCTACAGGATACCAGGGAAGTAAGATCTTTGGTCTCGACTCCACGGATGAATTTGCGAACGACGTGATCAGTACATTGGATAGCGGGCTGTTGATCGTCGGACAAACAAGGGTAAACAGCGATAGTGCAAAATACTGGAAAATGTTTGTCATCCGCACAAATAAACAGGCAAGCCCTTTGTGGATGAAAACTTATGGTTTCCCCTATGGCAACGATGTCGGTCTTAGAGTTATACAACTCGAACCGGGCAATTTTATAGCCATTGGTTATTCAGGTTCCGGAGGAAACGGACGCAACGATGCATACATAGTCAATTTTGACGATTCCGGAATGATCCATAATCAAATCTTACTGGGCGGTGCCGGTGATGATGACGGTCGCTTTTTTACCTTTGCTCACAACCAGATTATTATAGGGGGCGTTGCCGGAAGTACGTTTGGCTTACCGCATAATAATATATTTCTAACCGCGCTAAATCCTGATAGCCTGACTATTCAATGGTCAAAAACATATGGCGGCGCTATTAACACAACGCTTCAGTCTTTAAACGTAGATCCAAGAGACGGGAATCTTGTGGTAGGCGGTGTGACCCCTGTTTCAGGAAATGCTATAGATGGTTTGTTGTTCAAGGTAGATTCAGCCGGGAATACCCTCTGGTCTAAAACCATAGGAAGTACGTTGGATGATTATATTCAGGGAGGAACTGTTTTAAGCGATGGCTCAAATCTCTTGGTAGGATACACCAATCCATTGGTGGGGAATGGTAATAATGTCTACATGATAAGAACAGATTCAGGAAACCTCTGTAACAATACTGCAGACTTCCTGATGGTAGAAGAAACTTTTCTCGATTCACTGATTGGTCCCACAATAGCGGATCATGTTGATTCTATCGCGCCGTTTAATAGTATAGATACTTTTTTAATAACAGCCAGCAATACAGCCGTAACAATTGATCTTTGTGCAAGTACAGGCGTACGTACATTCTCTTTTAAGGATAATAAGATCAATATTTATCCGAATCCAACAAGCGGTAAGTTAATGGTAGAATCTTCCGGTGGATGGAACAGCAAAGTAAATCTGAGCGTATACAATATGTTAGGATCGGAAATTTTACGCAGTACGATCCCGCCGCAAACAAAACAATTCTCCATAGATCTTTCATCAAGTCCGAAAGGAATGTATATCATTTCATTTAATGACGGCAGCACAATTACGACTGAAAAGATCAGTCTCAATTAATAAACAGTCTATTTACATAAAAAAGCGGGGGTATATACTCCCGCTTTTCTTGTAAAATGGAAGAAGTTTAAAAAAACCATTATTTTCATTTCAAATTATAAACACGATAAATTTCAATTATGAAAAAATTACTACCATCCTTTCTTTTTCTCTCTGTTTTCCTATCCTTTTCACAATCCACATTTCATAAATCCTATGATGTGGGAGCCGATGATTATGGTAATAAGGTGATCGGAACTACACAAGGCATTTTTGTTGCAGGCAATACCAACAACAGGGCTGCAAGTGGCTACGACCAATACTTAATGAAACTTGATTCAATGGGTAATGTGAAATGGCAAACTCAATTCGGTGGTGCACAGGATGATGCAGGTTTCTCCGTTACTCCTTTCCAGGGCGGCGCGGGTTATTTGGTAGTTGGAAGCACCAAAAGTACTTCTGCCGCTCACACGAAAACTGACGCCCTGATCAGTCTTGTAGATGCAGATGGCAAATATCAGGGCAGCGCTTACTTTGGATTTGACAGCCTTTCTGACGCTGCCAACGATGTTATTTCCATCGGTGACACTGACTTCGTGATCATTGGCAATACGCAGGCGAACACGGATGGCAGTCACACTAACATGTTTGTTTCCCGGTTTGATAAAGAAGCTACACCAAGATGGTCGAGGACCTATGGAACTCCTGGTAACAACAGTACGGGTGTGCATATATTTTCTACTCCTATGGGATTGTTTGGTGTCGGTAGATACGAACCGGGTGGTTTTAATATAGATGGCTACCTTGTTAATATAAACGATTCAACAGGTGCTATAGAAGGACAGTTGACGATCGGCAGACCGTTTTTTGATGATGGAAGCTTTGTGACATTCACTAATAATGCTATAGTTTTTGGAGGCACTGCAGGAAGTATTGGCGGACCGAACAGAAGTAATATCGTTCTTTCAGCGATACAACCCGATTCAGCAGGATTAACACAGTTGTGGACTAAGACATACGGTGGTGATACCGCTTCGAATCTTGCTTTCTTAGTTACTGACACTTTAGATGGTAACCTCATCGTGGCTGGCAACAGGTTTCTTACTTCACCTCAATTTAGGGACCTTGGCGCGATCATATTTAAAGTAAATGCTGTGGATGGTAGTATTATGTGGTCAAAAACACTGGGTGCTGCCGAGGATGAATTAAACAGCGGTATCCTCCTGGATGATGGCTCGATTGTAGTTTCGGGTTCAACAACAGAAGGTCTCGCAGAGAGCAATGCAATGGTTGCAAGATTAACCAATGCAGGTGAAGGTTGTGGATTAGATATTTCAATTGATGCAATTGATATAACGGATTCTCTTACCGGACCATCCATACCAACATTAAGAGATTCTGCAGTGGTATTTCCAATGAATATGGTCAATTTAGATTCATTAGGTCATAGTGTAACCGAATTGGATCGTTGTTTACCAACATCAATAAGAACAATTACTTCAAAAGGGAACACTATAAATATTTATCCGAATCCAACAAGCGGCAGATTGGTTGTTGAATCTTCAACCGGTTGGAATACACAGGTAAAAATGAGTGTGTATGATGTGATGGGCGCTGAAGTGCTTACCAAAACCATTCAACCGAAAACAAAAGATTTCACAATAGATCTTTCCGGAAGAGCGAAAGGAATGTATATTATTTCTTTCAACGATGGAAGTACAATTACAACAGAAAAAATCAGTATCAATTAATTGATCACTGATTATAAATAAAAAAACGCGGGAGAGTTTCTTCCGCGTTTTTTATTTTCTATTTGTGAAAGATGGCATCGCTTTAAGCGATGCCATCTTGTTATAATTCATAAGCAAAATTCACTTCACAACCTTCAGAACAATTTGTACAGATGTCAATTTCTTTTCTTCCTCTCACTAATTTCATTCTAAAATCTTTATACAGATCGTTATTCCATATCTGTGAAAAGGTCTGTGTTTGCAGGTCTCCCAGCTGATGTTGCGCATCTTTATCAAAACAACACGGAACAATTTTTCCGTCCCACGTGATCACACAGCTGTGCCATAATTTCCAGCAATTATTTTCAAGGCTGTTTTTAATGGAATAAGTTCCGTCATTATTTTTTTTGTAGCGCGAATATTTTTCTATCGTAGGAATTAATTCGTTGCCGTGCTCATATTCATACACCTGCGCCGTTTTTAAGATCACTTCATCAACACCGATTTCTTTAGCCAATGTTTTCAGTTCATCGATCTGGTGTTCATTCGGTTTCACTACAAGAAACTGAAAAATGATATAAGGCGTTTTTGCTTTTAATTCGCGTTTCCACTTTACAATATTTTTCGCGCCTTCGATCACTTTGTCGAGTTGCCCGCCAACACGGTATTGCTGGTACGTTTCCTGTGTTGTTCCGTCAATGGAAATAATTAATCTATCTAATCCTGATTCAATTGTTTTTTTCGAAGTTGCATCATTTAAATAATGTCCGTTGGTAGAAGTTGCCGTGTAAATTTTTTTCGACCGCGCATATTGCACCATTTCTAAAAAGTTTTTGTGGAGATAAGGTTCTCCCTGGAAATAGAAAGTAAGATAGATGAGGTCGTCTGCAATTTCATTTATCGTTTTCTTAAAAAAATCTTCTTTCAGCATTCCTGTATCCCTCGTAAATGAACGCAATCCGCTCGGACATTCCGGGCAGCGAAGATTACAGGAAGTAGTGGGTTCGAACGAAATGGAAAACGGCATGCCCAGCTGAATAGGCTTTTTAAAAATTTTTGTAAGATAGAATGATACATAGATCAAAAACATATTCCAAACTCTTCGGATCGTAAGTTTCGATAAAAAGTTAAGTGTATTTTGGGTTGATGCCGTCACTTTGTAAAGATAAGCAGAATAGAGTAGAATGCCTTCCCCCTTATTCAAGGGGATAAAGGGGGATGAGTTGAAGAACTCCCAAAGCTTTATAACACATAACGTACACCTGACTGGCGACTAAATTCAACAAATCAATAATGTGTTAGCCAATTTTCAAAATAAGTGAATAAATTCTTACGACTTACGACTTACGACTCGCGACTAATATCTATCTTTACAAAAAAATAAACGAAATGGAATTAAGCGGAAAAATATTCAAAGTACTTCCTTTACAGTCAGGCGAAAGTCAACGGGGAAAATGGCAGAAACAAGATGTTGTGATTGAAACGGAAAATGGAAAATTCCCCAAAAAAGTATGCGTCACGATGTGGGGAGATCTGCTCAGCAATAATTCTTTTGAAGAAGGGAAAGATATTTCGGTAGAGTTTGATGTGGAGAGCCGCGAGTTTAACGGCAAATGGTACACCGATGTAAAAGCCTGGAGAGTTAACCGCATCGAAGGTGGCAGTCAAAACAGCGCTGGCAACAATAATAGCAATAACAGCAACTATCAAAAGCCATCATTTAACAATGCGCCTCCTGCACCCGTAGAAAACGTTTCTGCAAGCCAGATCGATGACGATCTTCCTTTCTAGAAAACTACTGGTAAAGTATAAATAAAACACTGACGCCGGAATTCATTTCCCGCCGTTTTTTAGCTTCAAAAACCATAAAACAAATGACTAAACCGAGCGTTTAATTTATAGTCATGCCCAAGCTTTATTTTAATTCCACGCGCTATGCCGACCTCCCGTTGCATTACGGAAAAGTTCCGCCCTGGCTGGCGAACCGGATGAGTTCGCTGGGTGGCGCTATCGTCGAATCTATCATCTTAGAATATGGAAAATCAGCTGTACTCAGTCGCCTCAGTGATCCGTTCTGGTTCCAGGCATTCGGCGCGGTACTGGGTATGGACTGGCACTCCTCGGGCATCACCACTTCTGTGATGGGTGCGCTGAAAAGAGCCATCAATCCGCGGTTTAAGGAAATGGGGATTTATATCTGCGGAGGTAAGGGTAGACATTCCAGGCAAACTCCCGCCGAGTTGATCGCTTTTTCAGAAAGAACAGGATTAAACGGTAATGATCTCGTGCGATCGAGCAGGTTAACCGCTAAAGTAGATAACACTGCTATCCAGGATGGCTTCCAGATTTACCTTCACACTTTTATAGTTTCCGATACCGGTGAATGGACGGTAGTGCAGCAAGGCATGAACGACGCCACCGGTATGGCGCGCAGATATCACTGGCATTCCACGCAGGTGAAATCATTTGTGGAGGAACCGCATACTTTTATTTACGGACAAAACCAGGGAATTATTCTCAATCTTTCAGACCTGCATGCTCGTGACGCAAAAAATGCGATGCTCGAAATTGTGAATGAAGATCCGGGAAAAATGCTTCCTGAAATTCAAAAAATAATCATGCCGCGCCATCATGATGTAAGGGCGAAAGATGTAAATCTGAAAAGACTCGGAAGCGTGCTTGCACTTGCACATGAAAAAGAATTGCGTGATTTTGAATCGCTGCTGCTGCTGGAAGGCGTTGGTCCGAGAACCGTGCAATCACTGGCATTGGTGAGCGAAGTGATCCATGGGACTCCTTCGCGTTTTACTGATCCTGCAAGATTTTCTTTCGCGCATGGCGGCAAGGACGGTCACCCGTTTCCTGTTCCGACAAAAGTGTATGATGAAACAATAAGTATCCTTCGTAACTCTGTAGAAAAAGCAAAAATCGGCGAGCAGGATAAACACGCGGCGATTAAAAATCTAACCTATGTTGCGCAGTTGATCGAGCAAACTTTTGAACCCGATGAATCTCAATTCGATAAAGTGATCGCAAGAGAAAGGCGCGATTCTTATAAGTATGGCGGAAGAACGGTTTTCGGAAAAGCTCAGCCTCCGAAGAATGATCAGCTGAGTTTGTTTTAATGTATTGAGTATTTCTATGGTGTCATCCTCTCGCACGCGGGGATCTCACGATATTAAGATTAATATTCACAAAAAAAGTATATTGAGCTCGTGAGATCCTCGATCAGGTCGGGGATGACAGTAGTCTGCTTCGTTAAGTGTGTCATAAATAAATACAAAACTTGCGGCATACTTGTCCGCCGGAATATTGCCGCTTGCGGCACTTTAAATTTTAAAATAATTTTTTTTGTGTCTTATTTTCCTTTGCGTCTCTGCGTGAGACTCAGTTTTGCACCTCATTTAAAATTCAAAATTTAAAATTCTCTCTGTAACTAATAACCAATAACATATACCTTCCTCCCATCTTTTTTTTATATTTGTTCATAACCTACAATTAAGAATGAAGTATACTGCCGTTCAGAACTACATCAACGGGCATTTTGTTACGCCCTCTACTGACAGAAAATTGGATGTGATCTCTCCGATAGATGGAAATTTATTGTCCACTGTTCCGATGTCAACTAACAACGATCTGAATGAAGCCGTAAAAGCCGCGAAAGCCGCTTTTCCAGCATGGAGCAGAACGCCGATCAAGGAAAGAGTGCAGGTATTCTTTCGTTATAAATATCTTCTTGAAAAGAATTTGAAGGAACTGGCAGAATTGTGCAGTGAAGAAAACGGGAAAACCTATAGTGAATCCGTTGCAGAAATAGAAAAATGTATAGAGCTTACGGAGTTTGCAGTATCGTTGCCACAATTGGTTACAGGCGAAGTATTGGAAGTAAGCAAGGGAGTCGAATGCCGCACGGAACATGTACCCATTGGCGTTGTCGCGTCTATCGTTCCTTTTAACTTTCCTGCGATGGTTCCGAACTGGACTATTCCAAATGCAATTGCTTTAGGAAATTGCATGATCATCAAACCGTCTGAAAAAGTGCCTTTATGCTGCGGAAGATTGGCAGAGCTTTTAAAAGAAGCAGGCTTGCCGGATGGCGTATTCAATATTGTTCACGGCGATGTGGAAATTGTGGAGGCGATCTGCGATCATCCGCATATCGAAGCGGTTTCGTTTGTCGGATCCACAAAAGTGGCGAAGCTGGTTTATCAAAGAGCAACTAAAAGTTATAAAAGATGTCTTGCACTCGGCGGAGCGAAAAATCATTTAATGGTTTTGCCTGATGCGAAGCCTGATATGACAGCGCAGAATGTCGCAGCTTCGATGAGTGGTTGCGCGGGACAGCGTTGCATGGCAGCAAGCGCGATGATAGCAGTCGGGAATGTCGACAATATTATTTCGAAGATATGTGATGAAGCGAAAAAAATTATCCCGGGAAAAAATCTCGGCGCAGTCATCAGCCAGGAATCAAAGGTGCGAATAGAAAAATATATTACGGAAGCAGAACACCAGGGCGCAAAAATATTAGTAGACGGAAGAAATGTAACTGTTGAAGGAAAGGAGTACGGATATTATGTTGGTCCAACAGTGATAGATTATGTAACACCGGAAATGTCTGTGGCGAAGGAAGAAATTTTTGGTCCTGTCATCAGCATCATGCGTACGGAAACTGTAGATGAAGCGTTGGTGATCGAGAATGCAAATCCTTACGGCAATGCCGCGAGTGTGTTCACGCAAAACGGCGGCATGGCGCGTTACATCATCGATCGCGCAAGTGCAGGGATGATTGGCGTAAACGTGGGTGTACCGGTGCCGCGCGAGCCGTTTTCTTTTGGCGGATGGAATGAAAGTAAATTCGGCGTTGGAGATATCACCGGAAAAAGTTCAATAGAATTCTGGACGAAGCTAAAGAAGAGTACAACGAAATGGAATCCCGAAGCGGGAGTGAACTGGATGAGTTGATAATGATGAATGTTTAATGATAAATGATGAATAGTCCCTTTAGGGGATTCAGGGGTTAACCAAATAATTAATACCTATAATTTAAAAGATGTCAGATACAAAAACAATCTCACAAGCGCCGGAAATAATTAAGGACAACCAGGATTACACTTTATTTTCCTGGAGTAAACAGAAAGGTACTTCACCGATTGCTGTAAAATATGGTGAAGGCGTTTATTTATATGATTATGACGGAAAGCGTTATATCGATTTTTCTTCCGGCTTGATGAATGTAAATATTGGTCACGGCAACCAACGCGTAACCGATGCAGTGGTAAAGCAAATGCAGGAAGTTGCTTATGTAACGCCAAGCTGTGTCACTAAAGTGCGCGGAGATCTTGGAAAAAAATTAGCCGAAATGTGTCCCGGCGATTTGAACAAAGCATTCTTCACGGTTTGCGGCGCAACGACGATTGAAAATGCAATCAAGCTGGCGCGTATCTATACTGGTCGTCATAAAATCTTAGCACGCTATCAATCTTATCACGGTGCAACTTATGGTGTAATTTCTGCAGGCGGCGATCCGCGTAAGTTACCTGTCGATGCACAGCAGGCGCCGAACTTTGTGCACTTTGATATTCCGAATGCATACCGCTGGGAATATGGAGAAGAAAATTTATTGAAAGATGCAGTAATGCAGTTAGAACGTGTGATCGCGTTTGAAGGTCCGGGAAATATTGCCGCTATTTTACTGGAAGGCGAATCCGGTTCTTCAGGATGTTTTAAGTATCCGGTTGGTTACATGAAAAAGTTGAGAGAGATCTGCAATAAGCATGGCATCCTTTTAATTATAGATGAAGTGATGAGTGGCTTTGGAAGAACCGGTAAAACATTTGGTTTTGAGCATCACGATATTATTCCCGATATGATTGCGATGGCGAAAGGATTGACTTCAGGCTATCTTCCGTTCGGGTGTTTAATGGTTTCCGATAAGATCGCTTCAACCTTTGAAGACAAGATGCTGCCACTAGGATTAACTTACTCGGCACATGCCGTTTGTTGTGCTGCTGCGCTTGAAGTATTGAAAATATATGAAGACGATAATTTATTTGCAAATGCAGCGGAGATGGGAAAATATATCGAGCAGCGCGTGGAGGAAATGAAGGGCAAGCATAAAAGTATCGGCGATTTTCGCAACACAGGTTTATTAGGCTGTATTGAATTAGTGAAAAACCGGGATACAAAAGAACCGATGGCGCCTTTTAATGCAAAGCCTGAAGAAATGGTGGTGATGAATAAAGTCGCGGCAAAAATAAAAGAACTCGGCATGTACACTTTTGTGCGATGGAATTTCATTTTCATTGCGCCGCCGTTATGCATCACTAAAGAACAAATCGACGAAGGACTTGCAATCATCAGCGAAGCAATAGCGATCGCTGACGCGAATGTTGAATGATAAATTTTAAATGTTGAATTATTTCTTTCGTTTCGTTTCATTTAAAATTTAGAATTCAAAATTTAAAATTTTTAATGTCTGAACAAAATAAAATATCATCCTCTCTCTACAGCGAAGATCTCGCGCCTGTGCCACCGGAAAAAAGAACCTGGAACACCTGGAACTATGCAGCGCTATGGATCAGCATGAGTTTATGCATTCCAACCTATATGCTCGCAAGCTCTCTCATTGAAGGCGGTATGAACTGGTGGCAAGGTATCCTTACTATATTTATCGGTAACGCAGTAGTACTAGTTCCAATGATCTTGAACGGACATGCAGGCGCGAAATACGGAATACCATTTCCGGTACTCGCGCGAGCGAGCTTCGGAACAAAGGGTGCAAATATTCCAGCCATGCTGCGCGCGATCGTGGCATGCGGATGGTTCGGCATACAAACATGGATCGGAGGATTTGCATTGTATCAGATGTTCCGCTTATGGTTTCCCGCATTGGAAACGTTACCGCAAATTTTTCCTGCATCCTGGACATTACAAACAGGACCTGCCATTTGTTTTCTTGCATTCTGGCTGCTGAATATGTATGTCGTCTATCTCGGGGTAGAAAGTATTCGCAAGCTTTTAGTCTTTAAAGCATTTTTCTTACCTGCAGCTGCTCTAGCCTTATTATTCTGGGCGATCAGCGCGGGGCATGGACTAGGACCGATCTTAAAACAACCATCGAAATTTCATTCCACCATTGATTTCTTTCATTTCTTTTTCCCTGCATTAACAGGTATGGTGGGATTTTGGGCAACGCTGTCGCTGAATATTCCTGATTTCACGCGTTATGCAAAAAGTCAGAAAGCACAAATCGTCGGACAAGCTATTGCATTGCCGTCTTCCATGACCTTATTTTCTTTTATAGGAGTTGTGGTTACCTCAGCAACGGTCATTATTTACGGTACAACGATCTGGGATCCATTGGCATTGGCAGGAAAATTTGAAAGTAAATTATTGGTGAGTATTGCAATGATCGCGGTAGCGATCTCTACACTTGCCACAAACATTGCAGCAAATATTGTGAGTCCTGCAAATGATTTTGCAAACCTCGCTCCGTCAAAAATTAATTTTCGCATGGGCGGATTGATCACGGGCATCATCGGTATCCTTATTTTTCCGTGGAAACTGATTGCGGATCCGAACGGTTACATATTTACCTGGCTGGTAGGTTATTCAAGTCTACTGGGACCTGTCGGCGGCATCATGATCATCGATTATTATTTTATAAAGAGACGAGAACTGGATACCGAAAATTTATATAACCCTCACGGTATCTATAGTTTTAATAACGGCATCAATTATGCGGCGGTTGCTGCATTGCTCATCGGCATTTTACCGAATGTGCCAGGGTTCTTAGCAACTACAAAAATGATCAATACAGATGCTGTGCCACAATGGATATTAGGATTGTATAACTTCGCGTGGTTCGTGGGATTTTTTATTTCGGGATTAACTTATTATGCCATGATGCGCAATTATAAAGCTGCAGTAAAATTAGCGATATGACAGATGAATTTATGAGAGCGGCGATCGATGAAGCGCGTACGGGATTGTCTGAAAAAGGAATTCCGATTGGCAGTGTAATGATAAAGAACGGAGTGATTGTCGGTCGCGGGCACAACAAACGCGTGCAGGACGGCGATCCGATCACGCATGCAGAGATCGATTGTTTGCGCAATGCAGGAAGGGTTGGAAGTTATAAAGATGCAGTGTTGTATTCAACGCTCATGCCATGTTATTTATGTGCGGGCGCTGTAGTGCAGTTTGGAATTAAAAAAGTGATCGTCGGTGAATCGCAGACTTTCCCGGGTGCGAAAGAATTTATGGAATCGCATGGAGTCGAAGTGATAGACCTGAATTTAGAGGAATGTGTAAGTATGATGTCGGATTTTATTGAAAAAAATCCAACGTTATGGAATGAAGACATTGGCGAACTTTGATAATGTTGAATGATAAATGTTGAATGTTGAATTAGGGAGTGTCTGTTATGCAAGGCGGCAACCGCGAAAGAGTTAGGTTTATGATGTTCCCAGCGATAGAAGTAAAATCTAACGAAGCGTGGCTTTCAGCATTTGCGTTGATTTTATCTTCGGTTTTTATCGAAACAACGTGAAGATAAAAAATCGCCTTAGGACATCATAAATGCTTTTTGGTTACTTTTTGGCATCAAAAAGTTACAAATGATCTTTTAGAAAATTATAAAGTTGAATTTAAGACTATGTCAATCTTAATAAAAAACGGAAGAGTAATTACAGCCACCGATGATTACATCGCGGATGTTTATATCGAAGGTGAAAAAGTAATTGCCATCGGCAAAGATCTTAATCGTACAGCAGATAAAACCATCGATGCTTCGGGAAAGCTCGTGATGCCCGGCGGCGTTGATCCCCACGTGCATCTCGATATGCCGTTCATGGGAACGTTCTCCAGCGACAATTATGAAACGGGAACACGTGCTGCATTGTTTGGCGGTACAACAACAGTCATCGATTTTATTTTACAAACACAAGGGAAAAGTCTGCATTCCGCTTTGCATGAATGGAAAGGAAGATCAGACGGCAACGCTGTCGGCGATTACAGCTTCCATATGGCGGTTACTGATTTCAACGAAGACACAAAAAAAGAAGTGCGTGAAATGATCGAAGAAGAAGGCATCACTTCTTTCAAAACATTTATGGCGTACAAAGGTGCATTGATGATCGACGATAGACAAATGATTGGCTTGATGGAGGAAGTAAAAAAACACGGCGGTCTGATCAATGTACACGCGACCAACGGTGATATGATCGATTACTTAATTGCGAAACACAAGTCAGAAGGAAAATTATCTCCGCTGTATCATTATCTCTCACAGCCGGAAGTAACGGAAGCAGAAGCCAGCGGAAGATTTGCGGATATGGCAAATTATACGGGCTGTCCCGGTTACATTGTTCACCTCACTTGCGAAGGCGCGCTGAACGCTGTCCGCAATGCTACACGAAGAAATCAAAAAGTTTTTGTCGAAACTTGCATTCAATATTTAATTCTCGATGCATCGTTGTATGAGAAGGATTTTGAAGGAGCGAAATGGGTGATGAGTCCGCCGCTGCGGGAGAAAAAAGACCAGGCGACATTATGGGCGGGCATCAACCAAGGGTTAGTGAATGTTGTGGCGACGGATCATTGTCCGTTTAAATGGGAACAGAAATTAATGGGCGAAAAAGATTTTTCAAAGATTCCTAATGGGCATCCTGCCATCGAAAATCGCATGGAATTATTATTCAGCGAAGGCGTGAATAAAGGAAAGATCACTTTGAATAAATATGTGGAAGTGGCTTGCACAAATCCTGCAAAGATCTTCGGCATGTTCCCGAAAAAAGGAACGATTGCTGTTGGGAGTGATGCAGATATTATGATCTTCGATCCAAACGAAACGCATACGCTATCATCATCAACACATCATATGAATGTCGATTACTCGGCGTATGAAGGATGGGAAGTAAAAGGAAAAGTGAAAACGGTTTTGTTGCGCGGAGAAGTTGCGATTGATAATAATCAGTGCTTAATTAAAAAAGGCTACGGGCAATTTGTTAGAAGAAACAAGGTTGAAGGTAAAATTTGATTTTAATGTTGTATGCTAAATGTTGGATGCAAAAATGTCGATTGCTTCAAAAGAAGCAAGGGAAACTAAGTATTGGTTAAAGTTGTTGGCGAAAAGTAAATTAGTGGATTTGGATTATTCAGAATATACAAAAAAAATCAATTACATTATTAATGTTATCACCAAGATTATCATAACCAGTCAAAGAAGCATAAAATTATAATGTCACATTCAACATACATCATTCAACATTCAACATATTAATATGGCTAGAATTATCAAATCAGGTCTCATCCAAATGAGTTTGCCAAAAACGGAAGGCGAAGGAACCATCGCGGAAATTGTAGAAGCGATGATACAAAAACATATTCCGTTCATCGAGGAAGCAGGAAAAAAAGGAGTGCAGATCTTGTGCCTCCAGGAAATTTTTAATACGCCGTATTTCTGTCCGGGACAAGACAAGAAATGGTATGAATCCGCGGAAACTGTTCCGGGTCCAACCACTAACCGCATGGCGGAATACGCGAAGAAATACAACATGGTGATGATCGTTCCGATCTATGAGAAGGAACAATCGGGTGTGTTGTATAACACCGCTGCAGTGATTGATGCCGATGGAACATATCTTGGTAAGTATAGAAAAAACCATATCCCGCAGACCAGCGGTTTCTGGGAAAAGTTTTTCTTCAAGCCGGGAAATTTAGGTTATCCTGTTTTTCAAACGAAGTACGCGAAGATCGGCGTGTACATTTGTTACGATCGTCACTTTCCGGATGGCGCAAGATGTTTGGGATTGAATGGCGCGGAGATCGTCTACAATCCTTCTGCGACTGTTGCGGGTTTATCACAATATTTGTGGAAGCTTGAACAGCCTGCACACGCTGCGGCTAACGGCTATTTCATGGGCTGCATCAACCGCGTTGGAGAAGAGAAACCATGGAACCTCGGCAAGTTTTACGGATCATCTTATTTTGTAGATCCGCGCGGACAAATTTTTTCACAAGCATCGGAAGATAAAGATGAATTGCTGATTGCAGATTTCAATCTCGATATGATAGATGAAGTGAGAAGCGTGTGGCAATTTTATAGAGATCGAAGACCGGAAACGTATGGAAAGATCGTAGAACTTTAATTTATGTTGTATTCTAAATGTTGTATGTTGTATTAAAAGCTTTCAAAAGAGAGGAATTGTCATAACTACATATCATACAACATTCAACATACAACATTCAACATAATAAAAAAGGAATGCCAATAGAAAATAATAGATTAACATCAGATCAGTACCAAGAGAATTTCTCCGACATTCATCCGCCGTTTGAAACAAAGGAAGCTGCGTTGACGGAAGCAAACCGCTGCTTGTTTTGCTACGATGCGCCATGTATGAAAAGCTGTCCGACGAGTATCAACGTTCCGAAATTCATCAAGCAGATCACAACCGATAATGTGAAAGGATCCGCACATACTATTTTTGAATCTAATATTTTAGGCGCGGGATGTTCCAGGGTTTGCCCGGTAGAAAAATTATGCGAAGGCGCTTGCGTATATAATTTAATGGACGAGACGCCGATCCATATCGCGAAGCTGCAAAGATATTCTACGGAAATGGCTTTGGAAAAAAAGTGGCCGCTGTTTATTCGCAAACCATCCAATGGAAAAAAAGTAGCCATAGTTGGCGCAGGTCCTGCGGGATTGAGCTGCGCGCATGTTTTGTCGAGAGAAGGAATAGATGTAACGGTTTATGAAAAAGAAAGCAAGGGCGGCGGGTTAATGACCTACGGTATTGCAGCATATAAAGTAACGCCTGCATTTTGCGAAGAAGAAGTAAATTATATTTTATCCATCGGAGGCATTGAAATAAAATACAACCATGAACTCGGGAAAAATATTACACTGGAAGAATTGCAGAAGAATTATGATGCGGTTTACTTAGGTTTTGGCGTTGGTGTTGCACGACAATTAAATATTCCGGGTGAAGAACTCGAAGGCGTTGTGGATGCAATCAGTTTCATTTACGATGTAAGAACGAAAGGATATGAAAATGTTCCTGTCGGTGATAAAGTCGCGGTGATCGGCATGGGCATGACCGCTATTGATGCGGCGACGCAGGCGAGAAGGCTCGGTGCAAAAGAAGTGACATTGGTTTATAGAAGAACACAGGAAGAAATGCCATGCACGGAAGCAGAGCTCGATATTGCAATGCTCGACGAATGCAAGATAATCTGGCTCGCTGCACCGAAAGAAGTAATTGGCGGCGGAGGGAAAGTAGTTAAACTGGTTTGCAGTGTAATGAAACTTGGAGAACCGGATGCGAGCGGCAGAAGATCGCCGGTAGAAACAGATGAAACACTTACATTGGATGTGGACATGGTCATAAAAGCAGCAGGACAAATACCATTTACGGAACTCGTAAATAAAAATTCGATTGAAAATGCAAACGGAAAAATAAAAATAAATAATACAGCAACAAACATCAAAGGTGTTTTCGCCGGCGGGGATTGCGTCAACGGCGGCAGGGAAGTTGTGGATGCAGTGCAAGCAGGAAAAGACGGAGCCTTTGAAATACTGAAGTATTTCGAAGAATTATAAATTTTAGATTTTAAATTATAAATGATAGTGTGTAAATAGATTTTATGCTGGAACTTAAATGTAGATTGAACTAACTGCATCCATTCCTAATCATAAAATTAAAAAAATGAAAACAGAAAATGTTATTGTAGACATGACCTTTGACTTTGCATTACAAATTGTTGAATTGTATAAAAAATTGGTAATACAAAAAGAGTTCGTACTGTCAAAACAATTATTAAAATGCGGCACAAGTATCGGTGCAAATGTAGAAGAAGCAATTGCAGCACAAAGCAAAAAAGATTTTATATCGAAAATGTCGATCGCAGCAAAAGAAGCACGTGAAACAAGATATTTCCTTAGAATCTTAGACCGAAGTAAGTTAGTGGATATGTGTTATACACGATACATTGAATTTGTAACGCGTATAATGAATGTGCTGACAAAAATAGTAATGACGAGTCAGCGAAGCTTAGATAAATAACTATAAAATTAAAGAGAAGGATTAAGATTAGACGATCAGGAATTGTCTGATTTCATCTAAAATTTAAAATTTAAAATCTAAAATTACACAATGGCAGATATAACCTCAAACTTCCTCGGCATAAAATCCCCTAACCCCTTCTGGTTAGCAAGCGCGCCGCCGACGGATAAAAAAATAAATGTCCTTCGCGCATTCGAAGCAGGCTGGGGCGGAGTGGTTTGGAAAACCTTAGGCTCGCAGGTAAAAAATGTGTCCTCGCGTTATTCAGCAGTCGACTATCACGGCAGCCGCGTCATGGGCTTCAACAACATAGAGCTCATCAGCGACCGCCCGCTCGATATCAACTTAAAAGAAATTGTGGAAGTTCTGAAATTATTTCCCGACCGCGCTATGGTCGTTTCACTCATGGCGGACAACGACCGCAAAAGCTGGCATGATATCAT
The DNA here is from genome assembly GCA_028288625.1 of Bacteroidota bacterium. Lineage (GTDB taxonomy): Bacteria > Bacteroidota > Bacteroidia > Chitinophagales > JADIYW01 > JADJSS01. The sequence continues at coordinate 25,992 of JAQBNI010000119.1, forward strand.
CGCGAAAGTAGAAGATACTGGTGCACACGGACTCGAATTAAATTTCGGATGTCCGCACGGCATGACGGAAAGAGGCATGGGCGCAGCGGTGGGACAGGATCCCGAGATCGCGCGCATGGTGGTGGAATGGGTGATGGAAAAAGCGACGATTCCCGTGATCACGAAGCTCACGCCAAATGTACATTCCGTGGTGCCGACAGGTAAGGCTGCAGTGGAAGCCGGAACAAGTGCATTGTCATTGATCAACACGATACAATCCGTTACGGGAATTAATTTAGATACGCTGGTGCCGAACCCTTATGTGGCGGGGAAGTCGGTGTTTGGCGGTTACTGCGGACCTGCGGTAAAACCGATCGCATTAAAATTCCTGACGACGATCGCGCAGGATGCAACAACATCGAAAGTGCCGGTGTCAGGAATCGGAGGGATCAGTACATGGAAGGATGCTGTTGAGTTTATGCTCCTCGGCGCGAGCAATGTGCAGGTGTGCACGGCGGCGATGAAGCACGGCTTCCGCATCGTGGAAGACATGTGCGAAGGGCTGAACAACTGGATGGATGAAAAAGGATTTAAAACGCTCGATGATTTTATCGGCAAGAGCGTAAATAAAATTGTGCACTGGGAAGATCTCGATATCAACTATCACCACATCGCGCAGATCGACCAAACCAAATGTATTCACTGCGGCTTGTGTTATATCGCGTGCGAGGATACTTCGCACCAGTCCATCAACCTCGATTTCGGCAAGCCTTACAATACCTATACGATCAAGGATGAAGAATGTGTGGGCTGCAATTTATGCGAGCTCGTTTGCCCGGTGGAAAATTGCATCACGATGGTAGAACACCGCGTTGCGCCGGAGTATGTGAACTGGATAGACTATCAGAAGTTGGGATTGCCGTTGAATGATCATTAAAGATTTTGGGGGTGAGTCCTCTGGACTGAAAAATTGGGTCTTGCCGTTGAATGATCATTAAGAACGGATTGTAAAAAATAAAAAAGAATAATAGTAAGGGTACTGTTTAAAAATAAAACTGTTAAGAATTTCCATATGATACCAAGAAAAAAATCTATCTCTGAAATAGAATATATTTTGGTAACAAAAAGACCTAAGCTTATGACCCCAGTGCTTCCATCTCCTTCATTTAATAATGAAGTGTTTTCGTTTATAAAATACTGTCCAATAGATTTATTACAGTTAGTCAATTCAGTCCAATATTATGAGATCTCTTATTTGACCAATATTAATAATCCTCATGATTTCGGCATAATTTATAGTGACAATTTTATTGAATTTTTTATTGAACATTTTAATCAACTAAAGATAAGAGTTTTCTTTATTGACTCAATTCTTTCAAATCCGGAAGAAATAATTACATTTTTGAAGACTCATCATTCTCCTTTGCATTTTTATAAATTAATTAATAATGATAAGAAGATAGATATCGAAAATCAAATAAAAAACGCATTTGATTTTCTTCAAAATATTTTTCTTAAATCTTCAGAAATATTAGAAGCGCTAAAACATCCAGAATTTTCTTTATCATTATCAGTTAATGTAAATTTTAAACCCCTCGTTTCATTTAACTACTTTAAACCAACAAGAAATAATTTTTTTGTTATAAATTCTATTATTGGAAATTTTTACTATAAGCCAATTGAAAGTGAAGTTGAAATGAAAAATTTTTCAAAACGGGCTGAATTAAACAAAAATTCATTTGAAAGACAGGAATTATATTCGCAACAAATAAAAAATTTAGATTCTTTATTGACATTTGGTATTAATGAAGGTGTTTTGCCTTTAGTTTCATCAATCCAACCTATATATTCTCCACTAATTTTAGTTGCACCATTTAACAATCCTGATTTTGATAAATTCATAAGTCTTCCACAAAAAGAAGCCAAAGATATCACATCTTTTCTTCAGGCAGAGCAGACAGAAAATTACATATCAATTGGTAAAGATGATGAAAATAATCAAGGATTAATGGGTGTAGCTTTTGGAAAAACAATTATTGAATACTTAGACAATATATCATTCTTGCACGCATCATTTACTTTTTCTCCTACTGTAAGATTGCCAATAATGGGAAAATCAATTTATAGAGAACTTTCTTTTTTTCGAACAAACGCATTTGCTCATTTAAATAATCATAATAATAGAAAGAATCTTCAAAAGACTATTTTAAAATTTAGTAAGATATATAAAGAGAAATGTCTTTCGGTAAAAATGGAAAAGTTGATTAGTAAACGAAATAGTCAAATTGTATTGATTTCAGATTTACCTTTGGAATGGTTAACTATTGAAGATGTGCCATTAACGTTTACACATGATATATGCCGATTACCCACAACTTTTTATAACGGACTTATGTCAGTGTTTGCTCTTAATAATTTGTTTAAATATGTTATACCTTCAGATATTTTAAACAAAACATTAGTAATATTTGGAACAAATGAGTTAAGTTTTAGATTTACACAAGACATGTGTGTTGAACTAAGCGTGGAATTAGGATTTACGACTGTGAGGTGTAATTCAATTCAAGATGTTCGCATAGCTATTGAAAAGTATAGACCTGAATTTCTAATTTTTGATTGTCACGGAACATATGATGAAAGTCTTAATAGTACGATCTTATGGATCGGAAACGAAAAATTGACCCCAGAAATAATTGTCAATAACCATATAAATGCGCCTATTATTTTTTTATCGTCATGTGGTACGGCTCCAACATATGGTACTATTAATACCATTGCAAATGCTTTCTTTGAAACAGGAAGCTTTTCTGTTACGACAACATATCTACCGGTTGAAATATATTCTTCTTCTGTTTTATATTTACGATTATTAAATAAACTTGCGGTTGCAAGTGAAAAAGGATTTCATAAAAATTGGTTAGAGTTTGTCAGCCATATAATCCGAAGCTCATATATTATGGATAAATTTATCTTTAATAAAAATGCAAAAGTAAATGAAGAAATGATTGTGAAGAAAAATGCTGAAGTTTTAACCGATTCACTTGTGTTCGATAAAAGAAGAAATGTGTTTAAGAACATCGATACTATAATTGCAGATTTTTATAAGGATGTAGTACATCGTAAAAAGGATATTATCCCAGAATATCTTTTTTATAGTAACCTTGGAAGAAGTGATTTAATCTTTTTTCAAAGTTGGTTAGATAAATTTAATTCAATAGCAAAAATTGAAAATATGCCTAAGGAATTATTTTAAATAATCTAATACGATGCATTGCAATACCAAAACATTACACACTGTCTAAACCCAACCTAGTCGCGAGAATGAGGCGTTGTTTTAGTGTTTGTTTCTCATGCCTTTATTTCACTTGTTTTAGAATTATCAAAAGTATCCTTTCCAAGAAGCCAAATTTCTCCTCGCCGCAACATCCTACTCAGTTCAACATTCACAAGGCTACGTCGAAATGACATTGTGGTATTTGTTGCATATTCTTTTCTATAAGTATTCCGCTAAACTCCGCACACTGTCATCCCGATCCGTCATAGTGTTGGTATATTTTATAGCAAAGATTAATGCGGGAGGGATGTCACCTCTTCAATTGTATTCCTTCGAATAAGGAAAGATTTCTCCTCGGCACAACATTCTTACAGTTTCTTTCAATTATTTTCCAGCCATAATATTTAATAATCCAGATTCCAATTTTGACCAGTCATCTATCCATGCTAATTTTGTAGATAAATGTTTTAAGGACGGCTCTATTAATTTTTGTGTTTCTGCATCCTTTGGTTTGGTTTTTTATCCATATATGCCTTAATATAGTTTGAGGTTTACCAGTAAAAGCCTCTAATTGTGTATTTAAATTGTCAGTACTCCAACTTAGCCATCTTCTAATATTAGGGTCAGACATGGAAAGTCCAATGAATACCATTTTAGTATTTGTTGCATGATATAAAAAACTATTTTGAGCCCAAGAATGCATAGCCCCAGCAATCTTTGTATAAGAAGTTTCTGCAAATATTAAATTATCTCTAGAGTCATCTTTATTACGTGATTTTTTCTTAGGCCTTGGGAAAATTGCTCCATGTAGATGACAAATTGGAGTTTTTATTGCACCAACTTCGAATGGCCTGATTACTCTAACATATTTCTGAAAGTGAAAATTATAATCATTAGTTTTTAAAAAATTTTGCTTTACGCTATATATTACAAGAAAGGAATACAATAAAGAATCTGCATTAAAAGTAATTATTGTTTTAGGTTTAATTATTCCGTCCGATTCATTTAATAAAACATTCTTAAGCTGTAGTAAAGTTGAATCAGGGTATTTTTTTTCAAAAAAATCACACGCCCAAAGTAGTTGTTCTTTATTTAACCTAGTTGGATCATTAAGTAATATAGATATTGTATTTCCATGTCCCTCTTTCTCAGCTTGATTAATTAAGTCACAATACAACTGTTCTTCAAGAATTAGATAAAAATCATTTAAACTTTTTCCAATATTTAAATAATTGTTTAAAGATGCCTGTAGCCAACCATCTAAAGAAAATCCAATCTTAGAAGTTTCAATTACAAATTTATTTTTATCCCAATTTAAACCAAAACAAATGTTAACAACTCTCCTTGTTAATTCCATCCAATTAGGTAAGATTTTATCACATACTCCTGCACCTAAACATAATGTCCATTCGCTATTCTTTAAATAGGCATGATATTTTTCTAAATTCAATTCTAGACTATCATTCATAATGGATACGCATTACTAAATAAAAAACACATAACTAAATTGTAATATAATTCTTTTCTTCCCAGAAAAATGTTTGATACTTTCTCTTACTAACGAAATTATTAATAAATGAATCTAAATACACTCCATATGAATGAAAAAAGATTTAAAGCACGCAGTAATAACACTTTACTAAACATAAAAAGACATGTTATAAACACTTTTCCACAACTTTTCCACGGGATTTTCGCTCAAATTTATTAACATTTTGATTTTCACGTCATAAACAATGTGTTCCACGGTTACACGGTTTGTCCACATCCTTTAGTTGCCATTATAACGTTTTCATCTATTGCAAGGAAGTTCTAATAACACGAAATTTACCTGTAATTAAAAAAGCCTACTGATAAACAGCAGGCTAATTGAAACTCACGGTCGGTAGCTTAATGGATAGAGCTCGGTAGACTAAGCCGAAGATGTAGGTTTGACTCCTACCTGACCTATAAGTCCCCGCAGTTCGTAGCTGCGGGGGCTTTTTTGTTCTTCAAATGTAAGTAAAATTCATTTCCCTGTGTTTTAAAAACACAATTCTTACAAGAGAATTTTTAGACAATTATAATGCACATTGTGGATACGAAGACACAAAGCAATTACCCACACTGGCGCGAGTCTTCCGACGTAGGAGGGCTACGCGTGTCTATAAAAATCTAGCAGTCTCTGACTGCATTAAAAAAACATATATTCTTCAAACAAGGCAAGTTTTCTCCTCGCCACAACATCCTCCTAAGTTCAACACCCACTTGGCTGCGTCTCCGAAGGAGTCCTTTGGACGAAATGACAGTAGTAGTGGGTTAATTAAAGTGAAATCAATATCAACTACATCCGGTAACGTTATCATATAACAGACTTATCGTTTAGTGTAACAGAAATGCGGGAAAAAAGCCGTAAATTGAGTGATGTTTAAAGATCAAAATTTATATTACCCGGTTTGGCGAAAATATGCGCCTGTTTTGCAGCTTCAGTTAAAGAATGCCGTAAACGGTGATAAAGAGATCACCATGTTTAAGAAAGAATTTGCCATCCATGGCAATAAGAATCTTACAGATTACTCTTTCAGACTTGAAATTCAGAATGGTACTGTGATCAGCAATACAGGTGCAACTGTTGTTGCCAGGGATCTGTGCGATATTCTGAGAGAAAATAAGGTAATTGCTTCCTTACTCGAGATGAACCATTATCATATTGAATTAGGTAAGGATTTTGTTTTAAGAATTAATATCAAATCTAATGATGCAGAGTTGGCTGTTTCGGTTACAGCTGAAGAAGCGGTAGAAGTCTAGTACTACTGCTGTCATCCCGCTCCACCACTACTGTCATCCCGAACCACCGGGAGCAATAGTACAACATTGTATAAAAGATATTCGGCGAGGGATCTTGCCCTTTACAGAAGACATTCGGTTGAATACAATTGCAAAATTTTACACCACACTATTAGCAGTATGCTTAATGTCATGAGATCCCCGCTTTCGCGAGGATGACGGCGCTATTACTTAACTCTTCCACATATACGCCAGTGAAACGCCGAATGATTTCCATTTTGGATTGGGCTGACCGGACTCTACTGTTTTATATTGTTTGATCATGCCGATATGGTAATTGAATGCAAGATCTATCATACCATGTTTTCCAATATACATCGCACCGCCGCCTGTAGCGATACCGGCGTCAAACCGCTTATTGGGGAGGTTCGCAAAATAAAGTCGCGTGGTTTGTTTTTTTCCGTCCACCGGTTTTTCGATATCCTTCACACCGATGTCAACAGTAGCATATCCGCCGCCGGTTGCATAAATGAAAAAATGTTCCCTTCCGTAACCCACCTTAAAAACCATCGGTACTTCCGCCTGCATATATCTTCTTATACGATAACTTGCACCGTCATTATATTTCAATCCCTTCATCGAGAAATTTACTTCGGGCGCAAACGCGATATAATTATTGATCCTCTTAAGAATCGTTATTCCAGCCTCGGGACCGAGATATAATTTTTTATTGGCGTTGAAAGCATCCGTTGCAGCGGCATCTCCACCCGACGGTTTCAGCGTCGAAAATGTTCCCTGTAATTTAAATCCGACATACGGACCTTCAGCATGCGCACTACACAGGAATAGTGCAAAAAATATTGCGAATAAACTTCTCATAAATTAAAATTATTGTGCGTTACTACAACGAAATTAAGCAGGATATAGTGCCTGTATTAATGCATTTTATCCACGGATATTTAAAACTTAAGAGTATTTAAGAATTGTATAATTAAAATTGATATAAGACAAGCGGATCTATTGATAAATGGTAAGTTTTCCTCCATGTCATTTCGAGGTGCGTCATGCAATTGTTGAATTTTGTAATAAGAATACGCTCCGAGAAACCTCGCCTTCTTATGAAAATGCACACCGTTGAAATGAAATTGTGGTTTTATTCATTCGGTACATTGATCGTGTTCCAATCAGGATTTATCGTTTTTATTAAATTTTCTTTTTTCTCCCTTCTCCATTTTTTTAATTGCTTTTCTCTATCAATGGCATGCATGACGTCATTGAATTCTTCATAGTAGATAAGGTTGTAACAAAAATAAGATCCGGTGAATGTTTTTTTATTGCCGCGGTTTTCTCTATGCTCCGACATTCTCCTTGCAAGGTTATTCGACATGCCAATATATAAGACTGTTTTATTAGGATTAGTCGAGATATAAACAAAGTATTTTTTCATCTATCATTGAGAGACATTAATGATTGCAATTCCATAAAATCAAAATTAATTTTTTAATTTATTGTACTGTTTGAAGCACCACAAACTGTCATTTCGACACAGCACAGTAATCTTGCAAATTAAGTATTTTGATTCTGAGAGGAGAAACCTCGCTTTTTTATAAAAATACGTACCGTTGAAAAAAGGCAAGGTTTCTCCTTGCCACATTATTTTTCTCAATGCAGCATTTTCATGGCTGTGTCGAAATGACAGGAGTGGTATTAATGATAATTGGTGGTATAGAATAAAATCATAACTTTATTAGCGAATGTTTATACACAGAATACAATATTATTTATAGCTTTCTTTCTAAAAAATACCATGTCAGAAAAAATACCTCATTACGATGTGATCGTGGTTGGCGCGGGGCTCTCCGGCATTGGCGCCGCATATCACCTGCAGGCAAAATGCCCGGATAAAAAAATTACCGTTCTCGAAGCGCGCTCGTCCATTGGCGGCACGTGGGATTTATTCAGGTATCCCGGCATCCGATCCGATTCGGATATGTATACACTCGGTTTCTCTTTCAACCCATGGAAGGAACCGGAAGCCATCGCAGACGGTCCTGCAATTCTCAACTATATAAAAGACACCGCTGCAAAATTCGGCATCGACAAAAAAATTAAGTTCAATCACAAAGTAGCAGATGCATCCTGGTCGGACAGTGAAAAAATGTGGACGCTGAAAATAGCGAAGCATGAAGACGTGCAGCACGAAGTTTTAAAATGCAATTTCATCTTTATGTGCAGCGGTTATTATGATTATGAGAATGGATACGCACCCGAGTTCAAGGGTAGTGAATCGTTCAACGGAAAAATTATTCATCCGCAGAAATGGGATACTTCTACCAACTACGAAAATAAAAAAGTAATCATCATCGGCAGCGGCGCCACCGCCGTTACCCTCGTTCCTGAAATGGCAAAGAAGGCGAAAAAGGTCACCATGCTGCAGCGCTCTCCTTCGTATGTGATCAGCATACCGGGAGAAGATCCGGTAGCGCCGCTTGTCAAAAAATTCCTTCCTCCTAAAGCAAGTTATGATGTGATCCGGTGGAAGAACATCCTGCTCGCGCTGGGTTTTTACAATGCTTCCCGCAAGTGGCCGAATGCCATTAAGCGATTTATCATGACGGGTGTTCAAAAGGAATTGGGCAGCGACTACGATATGAAACATTTCAACCCGTCGTACAAGCCGTGGGATCAGCGTTTGTGCGTCGTGCCGGATGCGAATCTTTTTAAATCCATAAAAAGCGGCAAGGCGGAGGTCGTGACGGATACGATTAAAAATTTTACACCCGGCGGCATCCTGCTTAATTCCGGACGCGAGCTTGAAGCCGACATTATTGTAACGGCTACCGGTTTGCGCATGCAATTGCTCGGCGGTATGACGATACACATCAACGGCAAGCCGGTAGAAGTGAGCAAGGTGCATGTGTACCGCGGAGTGATGCTGAGCGATGTTCCGAATTTTGCGATTGCCGTCGGTTACACCAACGCGTCGTGGACACTGAAGTGCGACCTCAACTGCCATTTCGTTACAAAGCTGCTGAACTATATGGATCAGAAAAAATATACGGTTTGCATTCCGCGCTTTGACAGTTCTGTATATCAGTCTGGACCATTACTGGATTTTAATTCCGGCTATGTAAACCGCGCGGTGGATCACCTTCCGAAACAAGGTTCCGAAGCGCCGTGGAAAGTGCATCAAAATTATTTACGCGATACGTTATCACTTAAAATGTCAGGAATGAATGATAAGGTTTTGGAGTACAAATAAAATAATTTTTAAAACGGCGAGCTAGCGTTGCTACGGCGTAGACGCATCGTTTTGCCTTGTCTTTTTGGTTACTTTTTTTGACTAAGAAAAAAAGTGACAAATGATCTTTTAGATAATAAGGTTGAATTGAGTATCAATAACGACATACAAGAAACAGTTTCCCATTTACAAAAAGGAAATATCATCCTCTATCCCACTGATACGATCTGGGGACTCGGTTGCGATGCAACAAACGAAGATGCTATTGAAAAAATATTTTCGATCAAGCAGCGCTCAAAAGAAAAGAATTTAATTGTGCTGATGGATTCTGTTGAAATGCTTCGCCGGTATGTAGATATAAATAAAGATATTGAAAACCAGGTTTCATCATTAGAAGTACCGACAACAGTAATATATGATGATCCGAAAGATCTGCCGCGAAAAATTATCAGCGATGTCAATACAATGGCGATCAGGATCACGAAACATGAATTTTGTAAACAATTAATTGCTGCATTCGGAAAACCACTGATCAGTACTTCTGCAAATATTTCCGGTGAAGCACATCCAATCTATTTTGAAGATATTTCTGAAGAGATAAAAAATAAAGTTGATTTTATTGTTCCGAAGGAATACGATACTTCCGCTTACAAACAGCCTTCCCGTTTAATAAAAATTTTACCGGATAATACGATAGATTTTTTGCGATGATCTCAATTCCCCGTAACACAATTACAATTCTTGTCGGGATTATTACGTCACTGCGTTCCTCATAATGACGGCGCTCATAACGGATCGCAATGAGAGCGCGTCATTTCGATCCGCCTTCGGCGGAGAGAAATCCCGAATAGTTTCGCACTTGCATTTCATTTATAACTTACGACTTCTTCCCTTATCTTTGCACCAATGCCTTTAAAACTGACCAATAGAGAAAAAGAACTGCTGCAGGTAGTAGCGGAAAGTGCCGACGAACTGAAGGTAAACGCTTATGCAGTCGGTGGTTTCGTTCGTGATAAAATTTTAAAACGGGACAGCAAGGATATTGATATTGTATGTGTCGGAAGCGGGATAGAACTCGCTAAAACAGTAGCACATAAAATCTCAAATGATAAAACACTAAACGGCGCACGAAAACCTTTCGTCAGTTATTTTAAAAATTTCGGAACCGCACAGATCAAACTGGAAGATTTGGATCTTGAGTTTGTAGGTGCGAGAAAAGAATCCTATCGAAGAGACAGCAGGAAACCGATCGTTGAAGATGGTACCCTGGAAAACGACCAGGACCGAAGAGATTTTACGATCAATGCGCTGGCAGTTCATCTTTCTAAAAATGAATTTACGGAGATCATCGATTCTTTTAATGGATTGGAAGATCTGAAAAACGGCATCATTCGTACACCGTTGGATCCTGCGATAACATTTGACGATGATCCGCTGAGAATGCTGCGTGCCATCCGTTTTGCTTCGCAATTGGGATTCAAGATCGAAGAAAAAACATACCATGCAATCGAGCCCTTGGCACCAAGGTTAAAAATTATTTCGCAGGAAAGAGTCATTGATGAGCTGAATAAAATTATTTTATCAAAGAAACCTTCCGTCGGATTTAAATTATTATTCGATACAAAATTATTGCACCAGTTTTTTCCGGAGATGGTGCGACTGCAAGGTGTTTCTGTCCAGGATAATTACGGTCATAAGGATAATTTTTATCATACGCTGAAAGTACTCGATAATTTATCTGAGCACACAGACGACTTGTATTTGCGTTGGGCTGCTATACTCCACGACATTGCAAAACCGAATACACAGCGCCTGGAAGAAGGTCACGGATGGACATTTCACGGGCATGAAGTGGTAGGCGCAAAGATGGTTCCGAAAATATTCAACCGGTTGAAATTACCGCTGGACGACCGAATGAAGTTTGTACAGAAATTAGTCATGCTGCATTTGCGTCCCATCTCTCTAACAAAAGAAAATATTACGGATTCCGCGATCAGAAGAATTTTATTTGATGCAGGGGACGACCTGGAAAGCCTGTTAATGCTCTGCGAGGCAGACATTACTTCAAAAAATGAAGAGAAAGTAAAAAGATACAAAGCCAATTTAAAACTCGTTAAGCAAAAGATAAAAGAAGTAGAAGAGCGGGATCATATCCGCAACTGGCAGCCACCGATCGATGGTGAGATCATTATGAAAACATTTCATATTAAGCCTTGCAAAGAAGTAGGCAAAATAAAGAACGCGATCAAGGATGCTATCCTCGACGGAGAAATAAAAAACGACCATGATGAAGCGTATACTCTTATGCTGAAGCTGGGGAAAGAAATGGGGTTAAGAAATGTTGAATTATAAATGTTGAATTTTAAATTATATCGATGGACTCCCGGCATTCAATATTCAACATTCAACATTCAAAATTTCTTATCATCATTGCCGGACCCACGGCTGTTGGAAAGACTCACATCGCCATTGAAGTAGCGAAACATTTTCAAGCAGAAATTATTTCCGCGGATTCGCGACAACTATTTAAAGAACTGGATATCGGTGTTGCGCGCCCGGGCGAAGAGGAATTGAAAGAAATAAAACATCATTTCATAGCTAATAAAAGCATTCACGAATATGTTTCTGCCGGAGAATATGAAAGGGAAGTAATTGATTTACTGGATAAATTATTTAAAGAGCAAAATGTAGTTGTGATGTGCGGTGGAACAGGATTCTATATTGATGCGGTGTGTAACGGCTTTGATGAAATTCCGGATGTAGATGAAAAGATCCGGGAAGAGTTGAATGCAACTTTTCGCAATGAAGGTATTGGCGTTTTACAGGAAAAACTAAAACAACTCGATACCGATACCTATAACAATATGGATATTCAAAATTCACAGCGTGTGATCCGCGCATTGGAAGTTTGCATAGGAACGGGGAAGCCACTTTCATTTTTCAAACAAAAAAGAAAATTGGATCGTTCTTTCATTCCTATAAAAATTTGTTTGAATACCGACCGGGAGAAACTGTATCAAAACATAGACCAGCGTGTTGATACAATGATAAAAAATGGTTTGACAGAAGAAGCAAGATCAGTTTATCCCTTCAAAGAAAATAATGCATTGCAAACTGTGGGATATAAAGAATTATTCGATCACTTTGAAAATAAAATAACTTTGGAGGAAGCGATCAGCAAAATAAAACAAAATACGCGAAACTATGCAAAGCGCCAGATCTCGTGGTTTAAAAGAGATAAGGATTACAAATGGTTTGATTCGAATGATTGCTCTCTAATTATAAAATACATTGATGAATTTATTAAGCAATGACGAGGATTGGAATAATATCAGATACACATGGTTACTTAGACGAGCAGGTCTTTGAATATTTTAAAGATGTGGATATGATCTGGCATGGCGGAGATATCGGCACACCCGAAGTTACAGACAGACTGAAAAAATTTAAGCCATTGATAGCAGTACACGGAAATATCGATGGACATGAATTGCGCGCTGAATTTCCACAGGATCAGTTATTCAAAATTGAGGATTGTAAAATTCTCATCACGCATATTGCAGGCGCTGTAGGCAAATATAATACGCATGTAAATGCATTAATCACGCGTGAAAAGCCTGATATTTTAGTTTGCGGTCACTCGCATATTGTAAAAGTAATGAAGGATCCGAAATACGGTTTTCTGCACATCAACCCGGGTGCTGCAGGTGTTTACGGCTTTCATAAAGTGAGAACAATAATCAGGTTTAGTATAGAAAATAATAAACCGCAAAAAATGGAATTGATCGAACTGAGTTTGAGAGGAAAGATCAGTTAACTACTTTGAGATAGATCCCTTTGGAAGGCGGGAAATCATACAACATACACACTGCACAATCGTTGCGCGCCTGCGCTGCCGTGATCACCCGGAAATAAAATTCATTTCCTGCAGTTAAGTTATCGGGGAATTCACATTTATTAATTACGTATGCAGCATGTTCTATCGTGTCGCTGCCTTTCACCCATGTATCGCCAAGAGAAAAAGAAGCCGCATCCAGGATCTGGATCGCAGTACTCGCGCAAGTGATCCTGATCACTTTTCCTTTTATTTTCGGACCTGCAGTGCCGCCGCCATTGGATAATGGTGTACATCCAAACAATAATACGGATAGCATGATGAGCAATGCAATTTTCATAAAGTAAAGTTATTAATTTTATGAATAAAAATCAATCTCATAATTAATGAGAATCTCCTTAACTTCATTTAAAATAAGTATATGAAAAAATTTCTTTGGCTGATATTTTTTACCAGCAACATAATAGGAATCCATGCACAGGCAATAAAGAAACACGAACGGCTGGCGCACACATTTTCTATTGTTGCACGCGATGAAAAAACAGGAGAGATGGCTGTGGGTGTACAATCACATTATTTTAATGTGGGAACTGCAGTGCCATGGGGTGAAGCCGGTGTTGGCGTTGTAGCTACACAAGCATTTGTAAACAGGTCATTTGGTCCGCGCGGATTAGAATTAATGAAACAGGGAAAATCACCACAAGAGGCATTGGATATTTTAATACAAGCAGATACCGGGAGAGAAGTTCGGCAGGTTGCGCTGCTTGATACTTTTGGAAGAGTGGCAACACACACGGGCAAAAATTGTATTGTATTTGCAGGACAAAAAAACGGTCCGAATTTTTCTGTACAGGCAAACATGATGTTGAATGATAAAGTAATTCCTGCAATGGAACTCGCCTGGAAAAATAATGCGTTCCAACCTTTAGCAGAAAGAGTTGTTGAAGTGATGAAAGCGGCTCAAGTTGCGGGCGGCGATATTCGCGGACAACAGTCTGCCGCATTGCTCGTTGTAAATCCTAGAAGTACCGGTAAATCCTGGCAGGATAGAGTGATGGATTTGCGGGTTGAAGATAACAAGCAGCCGATTAAGGAATTGGAAAGGCTGGTAAAAATAAGCCGTGCTTATGACCATATGGATAAGGGTGATCTGCTGATGGAGAAAAATGATATGAAGGGTGCGATGGAAGAATACAATGCTTCTATGAGATTGAACCCTTCTAATTTTGAAATGCAATACTGGACTGCAATTACATTAGCGAATAATAAACACGTCGATAAGGCTGTAGAATTATTACAAAAAATTTATGTGAAAGATCCTAATTGGAGAGAACTCACAAAGCGCCTTCCGAAATGCGGATTGCTTACTGTTACGCCTGCGGAATTTCAAAAACTCGTGAAATAAAAAGAATGAAAAGAATATTTGCCAAAATAGTTATTGCAATTGCATTTGGAATATTGATAGGCGATCTCGCAGGCACGCACGCAAACGTTCATGAGATAAATACAAAGCTGAGATACAAGCCGGAGGGTGTTAAAGTTGAAAAGCAATTTCACAGGAAGACAGCGTTGATCAGCGGTGCTATTACAATAGTTATTGCAGGCATCATTTTATTGATACCGGAATTCAAAAGAAAAAAGCAAAGAAAATAAAAATGATTTTAAAAGGAAAACACCTGCTATGATGAGCAGGTGTTCTCTCTTAAACTTTTTCTGATCATTAAAAGTTTACAGTACCGATGTCAGTAGTTTGTCCTGTAGTAACAATAATGTTATTTACAGTGATAGGATTTAGCGTGCCAGGCGTAATAGATACTGAATAAGTACCGGAAGGAAGTCCCATTAATTTGAACTCTCCTTCATGATTTACATAAGTAGAAAAAGATCCTTGTGTGGAAGTCGCTGTTACGACTGCCAGTAAATGTTCAGGCTGTACTCTGCCCTTGATAGATCCGTGAACGGAAGCTTCCACAACACGGATAACAGGTTTTAATTTGTAAGTGCCGTTTCCTTCGCGCACTATGGATTTGTCAGCATCAAAGTCGAGCAATACATTCATTGGCATACCATGTTGCAGGTGATGATTGACTTTGATCTTTAATCCGACTTCGCCTCCGCCGGGTATTTCCAGGGGATAAGTGATTCCGTTTACAACAACCGTATTGTTTGGTCCGAGGATCAGCCTGATATGTTCAATATGCGTTGCTGTAACGGCAGCAGATGCAATCAATACATTCAATCCGTTTGACAAATCAAGCAAATTATAAATGTGTGGGGTAACGTTTATTAAAATGCTGCTGTCGTTGTCAATCACATTATGGTCGTCGTCGTGATGATGCCCATGCCAATGATGTTCATGCCATTCATGATCGTCCTCATCAACAATTAATTCGATACCGCGAACATCAATATTTACGGCATCGTAATTACCGGGG
>JAQBNI010000156.1 GCA_028288625.1 Bacteroidota bacterium
ATAATCCTTCAGTAAGCGACGTGCATGCGTTGTGCCCTGGCTATGCGAAACTATAATGATCGGTCTGCCATGGTTGTAATTTTTCATATAATATTCGAAAGCGCGCTTTACGTCTTCGTATGCAAGATCGAGCGCTTTTTTTCCGTTTCCCGTTGTATCAAAAAAGGATTTGATGATTGCCTGTCGATAACGTGGCGCATACACTCTTCCGACGCGATTAAAAATTGCAGTATGAAATTTCACCGGCAGTTTATCGAGATCTTTATTTAATTTTTTATTTGTCACATCGGCACACCACGTTTTACCTTTCTTATAAAGAGTCGGATAAATATAAAAGACATCTACATTCTTCAAAGAATCACTTATCCATGTTTCGTCCTTCAGTGTAAAATCCCCGGCATCAAAACGAAAGGGGAGTGCGCTCCAGTTTTTTCCATCGGAATATTCCGGCGCAGATGGTTGATCTTCCACTTTAAAATCCTGCAATTTATGAGTGTAACAGGAAGTAAGAAGGAATAAAATAATTAAGGGATAGATGATCTTCATTTGTTTTTAATTTTCTTTGCGGTCTTAATTCCAGGTCGTCTTTTTACAGGAGATTCAGATTTGACAATCGTGATGCCTTTAAGCTGAGGTTGAAGTTTTTTTAATTTTAATTTCGCGATGGAATTATTATACGCATCTTTTAAAAGACGGATCATGTATTTTTTTGGAATGGTTTCCATATCTGTTACTATAATGTACCTGTATTGTTTACCCTTGCCCTGCAGTTTATTTTCAGGATCAGCGATTTCCGAACCCCAATAAAATCCTAAATGTATATGCTTTGGAAATACGCCGACAGAACAGAATATGTCGCCCATTTTTTCGGTTGTAGACCACCCGGAAACAAGCGCATTGTAATTGTCATAAATTAACTCGTTACATTTCGGATACAGATCCCATAAAAAATCTCTTAACAACAATGCATTTTTTTGCACTTCTTCAGGATAGGGTTCCAGGAATTTTATCAGGTCCGAATTTTCTTCCTTGCTCATACAGATTATTTTTTTGAAAGTGCTTTCCAGTTGGCAAAACTCATTTCAAATTTTATTTCGCCGTTATCACGCAAACCTACTTCCTTCCATCCGTTTAATTTATAAAACTTCTCAGCCCTTGTATTATGGGCGGTTCCGAGCCAAAGTGTTTTTTCAGTTTGATTAAAAAACCAGTCGAGCATCATGTTGTGTAATTTCTTTCCGATCCCTTTTTTTTCAAAATCAGGTCTGACGAACATTGCCCAAACATTATTTCTTTCCATATCTACAATTACAAAACCAACAATATTTTCGCCTGCTTCGCAGAGCCAGCCATTGCCGCGCCCCGAGAGGAAATGGATATAATCATTTTCCGTAACGAGCAATGGATTACGCAATTTATTTTCCGTAACCGCATTCCGTACAGCATGCATTTCCTTTATATCTTTTAATGTGGCTTCCCTGAAGTTTAATTGCATTTGTATTTTTTAAAACTGAATTTCAAAATCTTTTCTCTCTGTATATAATGTCCAGAATTGTTCTGCAACATTTTTTGGATTATATTTTTCGTCATCAGGTTTTACCCATCCCGAGACAGTAACCGTTCCGGCAAAAATATTTTTTGGTTTCAAAACGGCATGTAGTGATTCTGCAAGACTTCTCATACCGGCTTTTCCAACAGATAAAGAACCATACTCCGGCCGGGGAAATAAAGCAAGCCCGCCACCGGTTAAAAGAATAGCTCCTTCACCTCTTTTTTCCATATCGGAAGCTACTAAATTAACAGCAGTCATTACGCCGGCAACATTCACTTTAAAATCCCTGGTTAACGCATCTGCCGTTTCATTGATAATATTTACATTTTTTATTTTAGCGGCGTTGTAATGTACCACATCAATATCATTCCACTTTTCCCAGATCTGGTTAAAGGCATCCTTCATGGATTCTGCATCTCCCGCATCACCGACATACGCATAAGCCTTGATTCCTTTTTTTGTTAAGTCCGCAGTTAATTTTTCGAGTGATTGCTTATGACGCGCAATGAGCGCAACAGAAAAACCATTGCTGCCGAATTTTTCCGCAACAGCATAGCTGATCCCGGGACCTGCGCCGATAATAACAATAAGCTTGCTCATACACTGATTTTCTTTGCCAGTAAAATATAGCGGTCTGATAATTTAGGATGAAACGGATTTAAAGCGTAATCTCCATACTCCTTAACCAGCGTAAAGCCGGTATTGTTTAAAAAAGTATGGAAATGATGCGGCATCAATGCCTGCACTTCTTCCCGGAACATCCATATTTTTTCTTCTCTTCCAATATGGATATGCTTGATGATCTTTCCATTTAGAATTTCCCGCCTGATATAAAAATGATAATCATCGATCTCCTTATTTTCTCTCGGCACAATATCTTTGATCACTTTTTCCGTATTCATAAAATCTATTAAAATATGCCCGCCATCGTTCAAGCCGGAATGCATGCTTTCAAAAACTTTTTCATTTTCCTTCAGCTCATTAAAATAACCGAGACTTGTAAAGAGATTAAAAATGTAATCGAAATAATTTATGCGGAACGACAGCCGCATATCATGCACATAAAATTCAAGGTTGGGAAGCTGGTACATTGTTGATGCATATTTAATGCTCTGTTCTGAAAGATCTAGCCCGACAACATCAAAACCTTTTTCTGCAAGATAATAGGAATGCCTGCCCTTGCCGCAAGCTAAGTCTAAAATTTTCCCATACTCGATGTGCAGTTCTTTCAGGACATTATCAATAAAATGAACAGCTTCATCCTGGTTCCTGTTTTTATATAAGATATGATATAAAGGAGAATCAAACCAAAGCTCAAACCATTGTTTTTTTTGTTCCGTCATAAAAAATTGCAAAATTATGTAATATCCGGCTCAACTTTCTGGATAAATCTTTTCCATGCGCCGCTACCCCAATAAATGGTCGTAAATGTAAGCAATGAAAGCCAATAAACGACTTCACAGCCCCACGCAATATATAATTTACTGTGTTTTAACTGGATGAAATAATAACAATAGCCGATATAACTGAAGGCACAAAGCAATTCAACGATAGCAGGAATTTTTGTAGCGCCTGTTCCGATGATGCCCTGGTTCATGATCATTGCGGAAGAAAAGAAGATCAGGGCGATCATTAACGTATAAAAAGGAGGAATGGAATCATTGATCAGCTGGATGTCATTTGTAAAAAGGGATAAGATCGGGTGAGGAAATAATACGATCACGAGGTTAAGCGTTAAAGATATTCCAACGGTAACGATCATCACTTTAATTAATGCGGGAACGACAGTCTCAATTTTTCCCTGACCAATAATATTGCTGATCACTGTATTGCTTGTACTTGCAAGGCTCCAGACAGGAATACCCAAAAAAATAAAAATGCTTTTCAATATTCCGGAAACGGCGAGTTCATGCTCGCCGATTTTTTCTACACACAGAAAAAAATACTGCCATGAGGTAATACCGATTAAGTTTTGTAACACAATGGGAGTGGATAAGCTGATGATCTTTTTCAGCTGGGCAATTTTTAATATTTTAAATTGAAAGGAATTGTATGTTTTATGATGCTGCTGTCTCATAAAATAAAAAAAGTAAACCGCGAACAGAACATAATTCGCCAGTGTTGTTGCAATCGCTGCGCCTTTTATTCCCATTTCAGGAAATCCGAAATTTCCGAAGATCAGTAAGTAACCGAATACAATGTTCGTTAACGTCATCAAAACTGTAGCGAGTGTGATGATCCTTGTTTTACCTATACCGGAATAAAAAGCGTTGAAACATAGTGCAAATACAACTGCAGGCACTCCGTAATTCAGGTTATGAATATAAATGACGGCTTCTTTTTGTATGAGGTGCGATTTTACAGAGAGCTCAACAATCTCAGGTGTTGCCAGCTGGAAGAACAATACCATTATGACAGACAGCACTGCAGAAAATGCAAGCAAGTGATCAAACGAAATTCCTATTTTATTGTATTGCATTTCACCGTTATGTCGTGCAACAATTACCTGGCAGCCGCGCGCAAAACCGCCCGCAATAAAAGTAATGTTGAAAAAAAAGATACCCGTGAGGGTTACTGCATCTAAAGATATTTTTGAATAATGCCCAAGGAATGCAGTATCGATGATCTGGTTGATGCTATTCGCCAGGCTTCCCAAAATAATGGGAAACGCGATCTGCCAGATTTCTTTATATGTTCCTTTGATTTGCATGATGATAGTCGTAAGTGATAAGTCGTAAGTCGTAAGTAGAGAAATACATAAGGTAAATCTTACAACTTACAACTCACGACTCTTTTTAAGTCAGCGATTCACTCCACATTTTCCATTGATCGCCCCAGAGATGGTTTCCGCCATCTACATATAAGGTTTCGCCGCTGATGTATGATGACATAGGAGAGGAGAGAAATAAAACAGGATACGCAACTTCTTCCATCGTACCCATTCGTTTGTTTGGAATACTTGCGGTAATGTCTTTCATAATAGCGGCAGGATATTGATCTAAGCCGGAAGATAAAATAATTCCCGGCGCGACCGCGTTCACACGGATATTGTAACGCACCCATTCTATGGCAAGTGTTTTCGTTAGGTTGTCTACACCCGCGCGCGCAGCGCCTGTATGTGCCATGCCCGGGAAGCCACGGAAAATATTCGCGATGATGTTTACAATATTTCCTTCTTTTTGCGGAATAAAAAATGTCTTCGCCATGATCTGTGTTACATAAAAAGTTCCGATAAGATTATTCGTGACTACGGCGCGGAAACCATTGAAAGAAATATTTTCAGCAGCAGACGGAAATTGACCGCCTGCATTATTGACTAAAATATCCAGTCTGCCAGATTCCTCTTTTATTTTATCTGCCAGCGATTGAATTTGTTCGGACTCACGGATGTCGGCAACAGCACTTTTTACGTTGCCGAATGCTGATAATTCTTTCAGTGCTTTTTCAATTTTTTCTGCGTTACGCGAAGCAATATAAACCGTAGCGCCAAGTTTCAGATATTCTCTTGCAATAGTATAACCAATTCCGCTACCGCCGCCGGTTACTAAAACTATTTTGTCTTTGAACAGATCTTTTTCAAACATAAAAAACAATTTAAATTCGATAGCAAGATAGTAAATTACAGGAATTAATACTTCCGGATAAAACAACCGGCAACAGCCATCCTGAACTTGATTCAGGATCCAAAATATTCTTCCACTCAGATCCCAAATCAAGTTTGGGATGACATTAACTAAAGCACTTCAGCCTTAGTCCCTTTCACACTGATGATCAGAACGCCGGTTAATACAAGGATAGTGCCTGCAATGTGCAGGAAGGATAAATTTTCATGCAGGAATATATTCGATAAGAAGATAGTAGCTAATGGACCAATGCTCGCAATGATTGCCATATTGGATGAACCGATCAGTTCTATTCCCTTCGTCATCAGAAAGGAAGGCAAAACAGTTCCGATGATCGCTACGCCAATTCCCAATAGGTAAACCTGGTATGGAAAAGAGAAAATATTCCATCCATGAATAACAAGGTAATGCACCAAAACAGCAATTCCTGAAACGATCATGGAAATGCATGTAAATCGTATCGTACCGATATTTTTTATCAGGTTATCGCTTTTAACAAGGTAAAGCGCATAGGTAAATGAACTCAGTAAAACAAAAACAGTTCCGCGCATTAGATTGTGAGACGCATAAGCAGCCTTATCAGAATAAAATGCCAGTAATATCCCGGTATAACAAACAAGCACAGCAACAATTTGAACGGCATGAATTTTTCGTTTAAAAAATATTCTCGACATCAGCAATACAAATGTTGGGTAAGTAAAAATGATATTTCTTTCCAGCGATGCACTTACATATTGCAATCCTAAAAAGTCAAACAAGGCAGCTAAATAATAACCGATCAAGCCAAGTGTTACAATAGTGATCCAGTCTTTTTTAATAATCCTCGGGAGTGGTTTTTTATATTCCCTCGTCAAAATAATAATGTAAAAGGGTAACGCAAATAACATCCGGAGCATAAGAATTTGCAATCCGTCCACACCATATTGAAAAGCAAGTTTAGCAAAGATACCCTTGGTAGAAAAGCATACGGCTCCGATAAAAACAAGAATAATTCCTTTTGAAAATACTGACTTTGAATTCAAAATATTTTTTTTCAAGGTAGAAAATATGCAGGTTCAGAAATAATTCACGCGTTTAACAAATTGTCAATAAAAAAAGGCAACACTGTGGTTGCCTTTTAAAACTATGTTTTATATTTATTTCATAGAGAAAGAAGATTGCCCGATAAGAAATCCTTTTTCATAAACTTCTACTGAATATTTTCCCGGAGCGAATTTAAAAGTTTGCGCCCAGTAGGAACAAACTGTTTTGGTATCGTTCTGGTAATCCGGAGTAATATTATAAGTATAAGGTATATCCGTTCCTGTTGTCGCTTCTTTAAAAGTACCGCTGCCTAAATTCTGCAATTGAATAGTAGTGCCATCAGGTGAAATAATTCGGACCGCGATTTCCGTTTCTCCCGGCGCTGCAATTTTATTTTGCAAGAGATCAAAGCATACGCGAAGTTTTTCAGCATCCTTTGCTTTTTTCACTTCATCTTCTTTTCCTTTGCGCGTCATACGGATGGGCGTGGACACAATGTTTGCTGTGCTGAGAATCGATGCTTTATCAATTCTTTCTTTCATCTTCTTGTTTTCATCATCCACTTGCTGTTTCTTCTGAATAGTGTTGGTGAGTTCTCCTGTTACGCTATCACGTTGCTGGTACAATTGTTTGTTTACGGTCACCAACGAATCGATAGAAGTTTGCAGCTTCATCTTATCATCTTCCATCTGCTTGATCAAAGCCTGTGCATCTGCAAGTAATCTCGCTTTTGATGCATCTCCCGCTTTAAGTGAAGAAACCTGCGTGAGCAGAGCGTCGATCTTTTGCTTCTTGTCCGTGAGTTCTTTTTCTTTCACCGTCAATAAGCTGTCTAAGCCTGCATTTTCTGCCCGGTAGCTCTCAATTTCCTGCAAAGATTCGGTGTATTTTTTGTCAAGTTCCTCTTTTAGTGTCTGCACATCATCGCGCTGTTTTGAAGTAACCACGATAGTCTCTTTTGATTTCTTCAGTACAATGTTTGTGTAGACCAAGCCGCCTATCAACAAGGCAATTAATACGATGTACATCGCATGTAACCTTCCATTATTGGAGTTTACGTTTTCATTTTCCATAAGTATTGTTGTTTACGTTTACGTTCGAACACAAAAATATCAAAATTGTTTTAATAGATCGCGTATATTGTGTTATAAAAGTCAAATTATTTTTTGTTTTAATAAATACAAATAGTGCACATATGTTGGAAAGTACCAGGATGGACGATATTCTTTTTATTGATATTGAAACAGTTCCTAAAACATTAAATATTAATCACCTCGAAACATACGAACAGGAACTATGGGAAGAGAAAAAAGGCAGGCACAGAAGCGAAGAAGATTCCGTTGAGAACTATTACTTCAATAACGCGGGTATATTCGCGGAATTCGGTAAGATCATTTGTATTTCCGTTGGACATGTTTGCCAGGATGGAATGTTTACCAACTTCGAACTTAAATCTTTTTATGGCGATGATGAGAAATTACTTTTGAAAGAATTTTGTAGTTTTTTACATCAACGGTCTTCAGCAAATAAAAGCTTAACCCTGTGCGGACACAATATCCGGGAATTTGATATTCCATATATCTGCAGGCGATTGCTGATCAACAATATGAAGCTGCCTGATTATTTCGAGAATCTTCAAGCAAAGAAACCATGGGAAGCAGGATTGTTAGACTCTATGGATCTTTGGAAATTCGGGGATTTTAAAAATTATATTTCTTTGAAATTGCTGGCGTTCTGTTTAGGAATACCTTCTCCGAAAGATGATATTTCCGGAAAAGATGTAGGAAAAGTATACTGGCAGGATCAAGGGCTGGACAGGATAAAAACCTATTGCCAGAAGGATGTCTTAACTGTTGCACAGGTTATTTTAAAATTGAAAGGATTATCCTTAATTTCGGAAAGTAATGTTAGAATTGTGAATCAGTAAAGTAGTTAGTACTTAGTATATAGATCATTGCTGCTGAAAATTCTATCATTTATTCTGCTAAATTAAATACTAAATATGAGTGAATTGCTATTAGGTGTAAAACATCTCACCACGGAATTTAAAACAGAGAACGGCATTGTGACTGCCGTTGATGATGTTTCCTTTCATGTAAATAAAGGTGAAGTGATTGGTATTGTCGGTGAATCCGGTTCCGGGAAATCCGTTACCTCGCTTTCCATCATGCGGTTAATTCCAAATCCTCCCGGGCAAATTACAGCCGGAGAGATCCTTTATTATCGCGACGGAAAAAATCCTATTAACCTTGTAAAAATTCCGGAGCAGGAAATGCGATCGTACCGCGGGAATGAGATCTCCATGATCTTCCAGGAACCAATGACTTCGCTGAATCCCGTATTTACGTGCGGCAACCAGGTTGTTGAAGCGATCATGCTTCACCAGAAAATATCTAAAAAAGCAGCAGAACAACAAACGCTGGAATTATTTCATAAAGTAAAATTGCCCAACCCTGAAAGGATTTTAAAATCATATCCGCATCAGTTATCAGGCGGACAGAAGCAACGCGTGATGATCGCGATGGCGATGAGCTGTCAGCCGAAAATTTTGATTGCAGACGAACCGACTACTGCCCTCGATGTTACTGTACAAAAAACAATATTAGATCTGATCAATGATTTGAGCAGGGAAACGGGAATGTCTACGATTTTTATTACACATGATCTTGGCGTGATCGCTGAAATTGCAGACCGCGTTGTAGTAATGTATAAAGGAAAGATCGTAGAGCAAGGCTCTGTAGTTGATATTTTCTCGAACCCGAAGCATCCTTATACAAAGGGTTTACTGGCATGTCGCCCGCCACTCGAGCTGCGTTTACGGAAGCTGCCGGTGATCGCCGATTTTATGGAAGAAAAAGATGGTGTGATCACGGAGAAAGTTTCCGACATGAAACAATTGATCGATGCGTTCGTGGTGAGTGAAGAACAAACAAAAAAACGGTACGCTGAATTGCAACAGCTTTCTCCAATTCTACAGATCAGGAATTTATCTACGTGGTTTCCATCAAAGACAAATATTTTCGGAAAGACACTCGAATATGTAAAGGCAGTTGATGATGTGAGCTTTGATGTGAATGAAGGTGAAACGCTGGGATTGGTAGGAGAGAGCGGCTGCGGAAAAACAACTTTAGGCAGGACGATTTTGCGATTGGTAGAACCAACTTTAGGCAAAGCTGTGTTTGACGGCAAGGATATTTTCAACCTCGATCAGAAAGAAATGAAATTGCTGCGCGAGCACATGCAGATTATTTTCCAGGATCCTTATTCTTCTTTAAATCCGAGGATGACGATCGGCAATGCGATCATGGAGCCGATGCAGGTACATAAAAAACACAAAAACGATTCAGAGCGAAAAGATAAAGTGATAGAGCTGCTCGAAAAAGTAAATATGAAGGCGGAGCATTACCAGCGGTACCCGCACGAGTTTTCGGGCGGGCAGCGCCAGCGGATATGTATCGCGCGGGCACTGTCGCTGAATCCGAAATTTATTATTTGCGATGAATCTGTTTCCGCGCTCGATGTGTCAGTGCAGGCGCAGGTGCTGAATTTATTGATCAGGCTGCGTGAAGAATTTAAGTTCACATACATTTTTATTTCCCACGATTTATCTGTGGTAAAATTTATGAGTGATCGAATGGTGGTGATGAACAAGGGTAAAATTGAAGAAATGGGACTGGCTGATGAGATCTATAACAATCCACAACAGGAATATACAAAGAAACTAATTGCTGCAATTCCAAAAGGAAATTTAGAAGATATTAAAGCGAGGTTTTTAGGAGTTTAATCTGCCGTCATTTTGCCCAACGGACTCCTTCTGAGAACTTGTTTCGACCTAAAGTCTGATTATTGAAATAATTCCCACATTTCCATCAACAATTTTTTTTTTGTAATATTGGATTATGCCTGACAATCCAATTAAGATTAAACTTTTTATTTCATATTCTCATGACGATGAGGCATATTTTAATGTATTTAGTGAAGGGGTAAAAAAGGTAATAAAAAATGCAGAGCAGTTTGAATGGAGTATTTGGGATGATACAAGAATTCATGTTGGTAATTTTTGGGATGAAGAGATTCAAAACAATATAAAAGAATGCAATGTTGCCTTGTTATTAGTTAGTGTGAGTTTCATGGCTTCTCCATATATTAAGGAAAATGAATTTAAAGAGTTTATTAATCGATATGCAGAAAAAAATATTTTAATTGTACCTGTTGTTTTTAAACCTTGTGACTTTAATCGATGGACAGATCTTGGAAAACTCCAATTTTTTAAACCCAAAGGGGCAAACTATGGAAAACCCGAGATAGATGATTTCACATATTCGGATATTGTAAGGTTTAGAGAAACAGATGGCATCCTACTTCCAAATCCAAATATTGAAAGATATCATTTAGATTTAGTAAAAAAAATAGAAGAATCTTATCAGCAATTTTTAGGTCGAACAGAAAATATAAAAGTTGAACTTCCACAACTAACTTTATCAGTTAATGTAAACAAACTCTCCGATTCTCCTAAACCCAGCATTCTATTTACTGGAAGAGATGTGGAAATAAAAGAATTCAAAAAAATATTTAATTCATTTCGGATTTTTGCAATAGAAGGTTTGGGAGGGACAGGAAAAACCGAATTTACAGCTAAATGTATAGAAGAACTTATTCAAGATAAAAATAGAATTATCTGGCTTAACGGCTCTGCTCAATCTAATTTTGATGTATTTGTTGAAAATACGGGATACGGTGATGTATTAAAAGGAAAAAAGAAATCAGACATAGCTTTGTACTTAGGTTTAAAAGATCTGATAGAAAAAGATGAAAGAGTTATTTTTTGGGACAATTTTAATGATTATGAAGATTCGACATTTTCTAAATTTTTAAGCTTTGCATATCAACATCTTAGTAAAGCAACTATTGTTTTAATTACAAGAACTGATCCCCAAATAAAAGGAATAATTTCTTTACCCATTGTCAAACTAGAAGGCTTAAAAAAAGATGCTATTGAATTTGCAAAAAAAATTAGGGAGTCGGATTCACGATATAATTCAATTTCGGATTTGGATTTAGAAAAAATCAGTTTAGGTGCTGATGGACATCCTCTTGCAATTGAATTATCAATGTTGCTTATGGGATATGGTAAAACTGCACAGGAAATAATGCATCATATGCCAGAATTCTCTAAACTAAAAAAAGTAGAAGAATTTAGTAAAAGATTATTCTTAGATATTTTTTATCATAATAACACATCAGAGGAAGAAAGAGAATGCTTTTTAAAATGTTCTGTTTTTAAAGAAAAAATATCGTTATCAGAAATTAATTTTTTGCATAATGGAAATGATGTTTTTTATTTACTTGCTGGACTTATGGATAAACTCTTAATCACCTACAAAGAAGGTTTCTATGAGATACATCCGCTTGTTAGATCATTTAGTTATGAAATACTTAACGATAAAAAAGCAGTTCATAAAAAAGCTGCGACTTATTTTATCGCTCAAAGGACAGAGGTGTTAGACGCTTCTTTAGAAGAGAAAATATTTTATCATTTATCTGAAGCTCAAGAGTGGCAAATTATAGCAGATTCTATTGAGATTACAGGAAGAGAATTTATTCAACTGGGTCAATTAGGATTAATAAGTGAATTGATTAATAAGTTGACAAATATAAACATCTCACGTCCAGTTTTTGAATTATTATATGGTGATATTGCTCAAATTAAAGGTGAATGGGATAAAGCCCTAACTCATTTTGAAAAAGCCAGACATACGACAGAAGATAACATTGTAAAAGCAGAAGGAATGATTAAATATGGCGAAATTCTTTTTAGAAAAGGAGATATTAAAGAATCATTACCTTGTTTTGAAAGTGCTTTTCAGTTCGCTAAAACAGAAGGGTTACGAAATGAAGAAGCAAGAGCCTTAAATGATATTGGTTTATTTTATGAAGAAATTGGAAAGGTTGATAAAGC
>JAQBNI010000123.1 GCA_028288625.1 Bacteroidota bacterium
TGTAAATCATCTTACCTGAAAGGTCATATACTTTCACCGATGCAGTCTTATTTTTTGAAGAAAAATAATCAACATTAAATATTCCTGAATTAGATGGGTTTGGTGCTACCTTAATGTTCTCTGAAATTTTATGCTGCAGCAATCCTGTTACGGCACTTTTCTTCACTATAAAAGAATCTTTCAGGCATGAGAAATTATCTTTCACAATTATCGTATCTGTTTTTGAAGAACTCCCAACAAAACTGATACTATCAGAAGTTGAACCTCCGGTCCATTGATGAGAACCTATCCACGAAGAGGACAACATTACACTATCGCCCTGCGGAATAATGTACGTTTGCTTTTTATTTACATCCTTCATCATCGTGAAGCGATCGCGAATCGCGCCATCATTACAAACCCATTCCGCATCGAGCCTGTTTCCCTGTACGGTTAACGCAAGTCCTCCTCCAATATCTTTATTGGAATAAACCATCGCATTGTGCGGGTACGCAATATTCAACGGATTACCTCCCATTTGTCCGGCAGAACCGGCTACAACATATACTGTACCTTTTTTTTGTAATGGACCTTTAATGTATGGACATGAATTTGCACTGCTGTCGTATTTTGCAGAAGAAGAACTCAAAGAATGCGTTGCGAGATTAAATGCCGCTTCACTGCTGTAATATCCATTCAGGAAATAAGACCGCTCGTACACGTGGCTGTGACCGTTCAAAACAAGATCTACACCATATCTTTCCAATATTCTGATAAACCTGAAACGGATATTGATCAAATCGCTTTCAGTTTCTGAATTATGCGAGCCCATTGTAAAAGGGGGATGATGCCAGAATGCGATCGTCCATTTTTGCGTATTTGCTGCGAGATCCTGTTTTATCCATCGTACCTGCGGTCCGTTCGTATCATACATGTAATACATATTGGAATCTTTTCCGTAAGAATCGAGCGAAAGAAAATGGATGTTGCCGTAATCAAAGGAATAATACGCTTCAGTTCCGGATGGAACTCCCCCGCTTTCGCCATTCGTCGGCAGCGTAAACATATCATAATACGAAATGGCGTGATCGTTCTGGCGTGAACCGTTATTTGCGTAATCGTGATTACCCGGTGAAGGCCACACCACAACATTGCGTAAAACCGAATCTTCGTAAATAGGATAAAAATTTGTCTGGTACTCATTATCCATTCCGGCATCATAAGCGTTATCTCCCAACAACAGCAACAGGTCAGTATGATTGGTTCCTATGTATTTCATGTATTGATTTCTTACGTTGATCTGGTTGGAAGAATTATTACCGCAATCACCTAAAGCCCAGATGCGTGTAGTGCGCTCAGTACCTTTTAGGGGAAGCGTATTGAAAAAATATTTTGAGCCGGATGCATAAGTTTCCATGGAAGGATTGGAAGCGCCAATCGAATAAAAATATCTTATATCCGCACTTAAACCGGATACAGTCACGTCATGATTTGTAACCAAAGCGTTATCTGTAACATTCAGTGTGAGCGAACCATCTACTGTTCCATATTGCACAATGCTGTTAGTTGCTGTGCTAGTTCTCCATCGCACATGCACCGAAGTTTGTGTTGCCATGTTCAGATATGGACCGCGAACGACAGTTGCGCCATTTGTACTTTTTGCTGAAACAAGAATTAAAGAAAATAAAATGAGGTTGTAAATATTTTTCATTGTATTAGTTGTTTAAAAATATTCAAGAAAATTTGTGTCTTTGCCGGAAACAATACGCTTGTACCTGTTGTGCAATAAATGCCCGATCGTATCTTCCCAGTTCGCTTTCAGCTTATGCCCGTTGATGCTTTCAATTCCTGCAACTTCTGCGGCAGTGCCGGTAAAAAATGCTCCGTCCGCTTCGATCACTTCTTCCACCCCGAATTGTTTTTCGATCACTTCAATACCCATCTGTTTTGCGATATCGATCAGTGTGGCACGCGTGATGCTCGGAAAAATATTATGCAGCGGCGGTACAATGAGTCTTCCATTTTTTTCCATAAAGAAAGACGCACCCGGTCCTGTGGCAATATATCCTTCCACATCCAGCAGCAATGCATCGTCATAACCTTTTTGTAATGCTTCTCTTGTTGCAATAATAGAATTGATATAATTTCCTGTCACCTTAATATCAACGGGCATCGTACGCGGATGCGGACGGCGCCAACCGGAAACTAAAACTTTTAAATGATTGGAAGGATAATAGCGATTCCATTTCCAGCAAGTCATAATTAAATTCGGTTTTTCCGTTTCCTGTGTACGCAAGGTCATGTTCTTATCCATGATCACCAGCGGGCGAATGTAGGTTTCGCGCATATCATTCCGCTCGATCAGTTCGTATGCAAAATGGATCATCTCCTGCACGGAATACGGTATGTTGATGTAGATCTTTTCCGCTGATTTTACCAACCGCTCGAAATGTCTTTTTACTTTAAAAATATGAGGTCCCTGCTGAGTGTTGTATGCTCTCAATCCTTCAAATACACCATACCCATAATGCAGCGTTTGATTAAAAGGACTGATTCGTAAATCTTTTACATTTTTAAATTCGCCGTTAAAAAATAAGATCGATTTATCGTTGTGATACAGCATGCGGAAATTTAGAAAAATTAAACTACAAAATGCATAAATCAGCTTAAAAAAATTATTTTTATAGAAGATGTCGGAACAAAACGAATTATTCAGGTTGATCTCTTCGTTGTCTGCTGCGGAAAAAGCCTATTTCAAGCGGTTTGCCTACACTTACCGCGGCAAGGAGAACAAAGATTATATGAAATTATTCGATGTTATCGCATCGCAAAAAAAATACAACGAAGCTGTTTTAAAAACAAAACTGAAAGGCTCTAAGATCGTGAATAATTTTTCTGCTTCTAAACGGCATTTAACGGATATTATTCTCAACACATTTACAAATTCCATTTACACTACTTCGACGGAAGAAAAAATACTGGTAGACATTTCACAAATTCACTTTTTAAACGCACATAAAAATTTTGCTTTAAGCAAGAAAAAAATTCACCAGCTTAAAAAAATGTTTTATGAAAATGAGTTGTACAATTTCTATCCGGTAATTTATCCGTATGAACTTGAAATTTATACCTACCAGAAAGAAGATATTGGCGAGCGCAATAAGATCAATGAAGATTATGAATTCGCACTGCAGTGCATGAATAATATCAGGCAATACGAACAGCTCAAAGAAACGTGGGTTGGATATTCGCAGCGTTCGCAGGCTTATATACGGAATGAAAAACAATCTGCAGAATACAGGAAGGAATTAGAAAAGGAATCATTAAGGGATAAAGAAAACGCGCTTTGCTCGAAATCAAAAGCATTGTTTTTTTACATACGAACAGGCTATTTTTTATTATTGAATGAACACGATAAGGCATATGCAGAAGCTGAACAACAATTTGAATTTTACCAGGAACAGGAAACATATCGAAAAAATAATCAGAAGGAATATATCACGTTCCTTGCAAATTTTTTAAGCCGCATGCAGAATGTGGATCGATATGAAAAATTTGAGCAGGTAAAAACATTGCTATTAGATGAGTTCTCACGCTGTGACGACGAAGACCTGATCAATGCAAAAAAGCTGAACTTATTGTATGCGGAAAAAAATATCTCTTTTAAAAAAGATAATTATAAACAAGCGATCTCCCTGGTGCCGGAGATGCTGAATGCACTTCCCTATTTCAGAAAGCGAAAGGATATTGAATTGACGATTCTCTATGATATTGCACTGATCTATTTTTATAACCACGAATTCTTGCAGGCGTTGGATTACATCAACCGCGTGATCAACGATGAAGAATTATATGCGCGGAAAGACCTGGAGAGTTATGCATACCTTATCCGGATATTTATCATCCTTGAATTAAACAAGCCCGATAAATTCGATAACCTTTTAGAAAATACGAAGAAGAAATTATCACGGGAAGGAAAATTATTCGGAATGGAAAATGTGATCTTCAGATTACTGAATGAATTGCTGGTTATGTCTTCACAAAAAGAGAAAATAAAGATCATCACTAAATACCAGCCGCAGATAGAAAAGATATTGGAAAATCCTTTGGAAAAAAATGCACTGAATTATTTCAATATACAGTGGTGGATGAACGCGAAATTAAACCTTTAAAGCACATAGGTCACATAGACTCAGAGACAAAAGATCCGGCATACATTTGCCTGAAAAGAAAACAAAGAATTTGAGTTAAAATTTTATCGCTCAACGGTGATTACAGCTTATAACCAATAACTTATAACACATAATTCTCATCCAAATCTTTATTTTTCCCGCTTTTATGTCCTTTTAAACCTTTAGAAGCCGCTGCATCTTTGTTCTAACAAAACGAACAAAATTTTAAACATTAAAAAAATAACATCATGAAGAAATTAATCATCGCCGGCATCACCATCACCATCACCATCTTGTTTACAGGTAACGTTTTTGCAAAAAGCACAAGAAACTGCAAAGAACAAAAAAATGCAACAGTCGTCACAATGCCGGATCTCACCAATGAAATTGTGAAGAACTCTTTAAATGAAAATGAGATCACTACCGTAGATGTCGATTACATCATTGAAGAAAATGGAAAAGCGTATATCACTTACATTAAATCTGAAAATGAAAAAGCAAAATCCGAAGTCGTGAAATTTATCGAAAGTGCTTCTTACAATTTCGACATCGCACCGGGAAAGATCTATTCTATGAAATTATCTATATCAAAATAACAGAACAAATTAAAAACAATAAAAAATCAAAAAAATGAATTCACAGAATCACGAACTCCAAAATTCCAAGAACGGAATATTGAGTAAATCACAAATCAAAGCATTTTATGCAGCACACAAGACAGCAGTAATCGCAGGCGCAATTATTTTGGTATTAGCAGCAGGCATTCAGCAAAACCACAAAGACCAGCAAGCGTATGCACAAAACATGTACGGACAAAATCAACAGTACGCACAACAACAGCAAGGCGGATTCTTTAGCACGATATTCGGCGGCGGCAATGAAAACGCCAACGGCAATGAAGGTTATGTAAATGGTGGTGGTTATTCAGCAAACGGTTACGCCGGTTATAGTGGCAGTAACTACACATCTAACAACGCCGGGGCAGATTATACTTCCGGATACGACAAGCAACAAGCTGCTTACGACCGCACTTCTGAAAATTACAGCGATTACATGCGCGACCAGGCAAATTATGAAGATGGCAACGGCAATACCTACAAGCTGAATAGCGGATACAGCAACACCTATGTAAATAATACGACAGAAGAATATGCACAAAGCAACGATGCGAATTACGATCCGAATGCAGGGAGTACTTCTACATGGACGTCTGTTACACCAAGCAGCAGCTCCGGTTCTTCTTCTTCAAGTTCTTCTGAAAGCGAATAATAAATAGTTGAAAGTACAAGAGCGATGTCAGGTCTTACGACCTGACATTTTTTTTGTCTGGTTTGCAAAACCCGCCATCCCTTTCGTACATTTGCGCCATGCTTACACAGGGAATTTCCGTTTTAACGATTGTTATTATCGCGTTTATACTTTTTGATTTTATGCTTGATCTCCTACTGGATCATTTAAATGCGAAGTCATGGGAATTGCCCATCCCGAAAGATCTAAACGGAATTTATGATGAAGAATAATACATTAAAGCAAAAAACTAT
Source organism: Bacteroidota bacterium (assembly GCA_028288625.1). GTDB lineage: Bacteria > Bacteroidota > Bacteroidia > Chitinophagales > JADIYW01 > JADJSS01. Next base: position 5,693 of record JAQBNI010000123.1, read on the forward strand.
TACAAAGCACGCGAGCGACTCGGAAATATTTCTACTGTAATAAGTACGGCAATCATCATCACGTTATTATTGGTGAAAGGTTTTGCAATTGTACATCTTCAAATTGCGTCCATTGTTTTTTCACCTGTACTTCAGGCATTGCTTTTTTTCGGTGTATTTGCAATTGCATCGGATATTATCGGCTTGCCATTTGAACTCTATGGGATATTTGTGATCGAAGAGAAATTCGGGTTTAATAAAATGACCTGGAAAACTTATGTAATGGACAAGATCAAGGGTTATATACTCGGCGCAATTATCGGCGGATCATTGTTAAGCTTATTCGTATGGTTTTACACAATCTCCGGAGCAATGTTCTGGATCTATGCATGGATATTGTTTACCGCATTTACTTTATTCTTTACGATGTTTTATACCACGCTGATCGTCCCGGTCTTCAACAAACTACAACCACTCGAAAGCGGATCATTAAGAGAAAAGATAGAAGCCTTCGCACAAAAAATAAGTTTCCCTCTTACAAATATTTTTGTGATTGACGGATCAAAAAGAAGTACGAAGGCAAACGCTTATTTCAGCGGCATCGGAAATAAAAAAACAATTGTGTTATTCGACACGCTTGTAAAAGATCAAACTGAAGAAGAACTGGTGAGCGTGCTTGCACACGAGGTCGGACATTATAAATTAAAGCACATTCAAAAAGGGATGATCATCTCTGTATTGCAGATCGGCGGTTTGCTGTTTATTTTATCGCTTTTCATCAACCGTCCTGAATTATCACAGGCGCTGGGATTGCAAACAAACATTCCCGTGTTTCATTTAGGGTTGATCGCTTTCAGCTTATTATACAGCCCGATCTCTATGATCACAGGTATTTTCATGCATATCCTTTCCCGTAAAAATGAATTTGAAGCAGATGATTATGCGAAGCAAAATACAGGAACAGGAGAGCATCTTATCAACGCCTTAAAAAAATTATCGTCCAATAATTTATCCAATCTCAACCCGGATAAATGGTATGTGTTCTTTCATTATTCACATCCGCCATTGCTGGAGAGAGTGAGGAATTTGATGAAGTAACCCCTAAATCCCCTATAGGGAACTTTCAATCTACTTAAATAAAAAAAGCGGGATAAAATCCCGCCTTGAACTAATCCTGTCATAGTTTTGCACCAAGTACCGTTTTGACAGCTAAACGATATGTAAAATTATATAGGCGAAATTAAATCCTATGGTACAAATAAGCCCGATTATTTACAATTTAGTATGATATCCTCACGCATAAGTATCATTATCAATTAATTACAAATAGTATTGTTGTTTAGTGTGCAAAAGTTGTGGACTTAATAAAAAATCAACACTTCGTATTTCACTATCACGAAAAAATCCCTATCTTTGCAACTCCAAAAAAATGTTTATGTACGCAATAGTAGAAATAGGTGGTCATCAATTTAAAGTAACGCAGGATCAGGAGATCTTCGTGTATAAACTCGATGGCAATGCCGGAGATTCGGTGAAATTTGATAAAGTACTGATGATGTCCGGCGATAACGGCGTTAAAGTGGGTACGCCATTATTAAGCGGTCTTTCCATTCCCGCTACAATTGTAGAACACACAAAGGGCGATAAAGTGATCGTCTTCAAGAAAAAAAGAAGAAAAGGATACAAGGTGAAAAATGGCTTCCGACAATCTTATACTAAAATAAAGATTGGCGTACTGGCTTAATTTAAAAGTTTAAAAAGACAACAATGGCTCATAAAAAAGGTGTCGGTAGTTCCAGGAACGGAAGAGAATCACACAGCAAAAGATTAGGCGTAAAATTATACGGCGGACAAGACGTGATTGCCGGTAATATTATCATACGCCAGAGAGGAACTAAATTTCATCCGGGAGATGGCGTAGGATTGGGAAAAGATCATACGATCTTCGCTGTAAAGGATGGGAAA
>JAQBNI010000006.1 GCA_028288625.1 Bacteroidota bacterium
CGCCAATTTTGTCCGCACGCTCAAAAACTGTTACGATATGACCCGCTTTATTTAATTGCGCTGCTGCCGCTAATCCTGCAGGACCGGAACCTACAACTGCAACTTTTTTTCCTGTCCTTTCTTTCGGAATAACAGGCTTCACTAAATTTAATTCGAATGCTTTTTCGATAATTGATTTTTCAATATGCTCGATCGCAACAGCAGGCTGATTGATGCCTAACACGCAAGATGCTTCACATGGTGCAGGACAGATCCTTCCTGTAAATTCGGGAAAATTATTTGTCGATAATAAAATGTCTGATGCAAGCTTCCAGTCTTTATTATAAACTGCATCATTAAAATCAGGAATAATATTTCCGAGCGGACAACCCGAGTGACAGAACGGAACGCCGCAATCCATGCAGCGCGCAGCCTGTGCCTGTGTTTTCTCTTCGGCAAATTCCAAATAAAATTCCTTGTACTCGCTGATCCTTTCTTTCGGATCGATGTACTTAGGCAATTCTCTTGTGAATTCTAAAAATCCTGTTGGTTTTCCCATTGTATTCTGCTTATTGAAGAGTATAAATATAAATTCAAACCTCCATGTAGAATTAATGAAATTAACAGTTTTTCACCCAAAAATGATTAGTGCAATCTTAAAATTGAATTATCAAAATGTCAACAAGTAGAACCAAATGATAACTGGATATAAATCATTAATAATTATAGTCTTAAGTTGAATATAGTATTAGAAACGCAATGGAAAGGCGCATATATTATATGGCTCACAATAATCTGTTAGTTATGATATATCTTTATTTGTTATAATTTTGTTCTATGAGGAAGAAAGCCTTATTTATACTTGTATTTTTTTCATTTTTTATTTCGTTTGCTCAGAACAATAAAGATACTATTAAGATAAATTTTGAGCAATTAAATATTGATTGCCCTGAGGAGCGAATTTCTTTAAAGAGCGATTTTAATAATTTCGACAGCATAGTAAATTGGATATTATATGCAGAATGTAATTCAAAATATAGTCAGAAAGCAAATGATGACATTAAAAAATTTACAGACAGATTTAAGGATAAGGAATTAACCAAAAAGTATACCAGGGAAAAATATATCCAGGATATCTACAAGGCGATACACGAGACATTTCTCGTCTCATATAATCTAAATATTCCGTTTTACAAAATATTTGAAGACGGTACATACAATTGTGTTACTGCGAGCGCTTTATATGCAATTATCTTTAAGAAATTAAATATTGATTTTGAAATCAGGGAAACTCCTACGCATGTTTACCTCGTTGCAGAACCCAGGTCTTTGAACATTACTATAGAAACTACAGCGCCGACATTTGGATATATTATACATGATGACAAGTTTAAGCTCAGTTATATAAATTACATGGTTGAAAACAAAATTATCAAGAAAGAAGAAACAGAGAAATATACTACCGTTGAACTTTTTAATAAATATTATTTTACTGATAATGCTATTTCATTAAAACAGTTAATGGCGATCTTGTACCAAAATAAAGCTGTTGAAAGCCTGCAGAAACAGGAATATAAGCCTGCGTTAAGCAAGCTTGAAAAATCTTATTTTATTTACCCCGCTCCACGCGTGAGGTTTTATATGGAAGTGTCTATAAAAGAGATATTGCAGGAAAATCAAAACAGTAATAAAAGTGATATTGACTACATCATTAAACTTGCAAAGTATACGGGTTCCGCTGAAAACACCGCAATCATCAGAACTTTATACAATGATATCACATTGACCTTAACCGAAAAGAACCCGGATATAGACATGTATAAAAAAGAATCTGAAAGACTGTTTGCAGCAATATCAGATACGAATTTACTCAATGATTTATACTATGAATATTATATGTCGATGGGTGAACATAGCTACTACGCACAAAACGATTCACAGACAATCGCATATTTAAATAAGGCACAGCAATTGTTTCCTCATAATATTAAAATTAAATCATTGCTGACCGATGTTATAAAAAAGCAGCTGTATTCATTTGCGCAATTTGATGACCCGGAAGTTGCAGTAGATACTTTAATGAAATTAGCTAAAGGTTATCCGGGACTCCTGAAAGATTTGAAGTTCCAGCAGCTCATCACTTATTATTATTCTGAACGCACTTACAATATTTTTGAAAAGAGCGATAAACATAAGATTGATGTGTACATTGCAGATTTTGATAAAAGCATACAAGATAATATATATGGTGAGGTGTCAGACCAATTAACCTCTGCTGTTTATATTGCAGCTCAAAAGTATTTCCTTAAACAAAATAATTTTTATTTAGCGAAGGAGTACATAAAAAAAGGACTAAAGCTGAGTCCAAATAATTCAATGTTGCAAGAAAAATGGAAATTAATTTCGGATAGCGGTCATTGATTTTTTAATGAACAATAAAAGGCTAACCTATGAGGTAAGTTATACGTTTACTTTTTCAATTTTATTTTTTCTTTCGAGTAATACTCTTTTATAATCACCCGGCATCACTTTCACAAAAAACTTTGACGACACTTCCCAGTTATCCAGAATATTTTTTGCAACATCGCTGTGTGTATACTTATAATGTCTTTCAATGAAATAATTTAAAGTGGAAAGATCTTCATCCTCTAAATCTTCGAGCTCTACCATTTCCTTATTTACATTTTTAGGAAACGAATTTTCCATATCATATACATACGCTACACCACCGCTCATGCCTGCTGCAAAGTTTCTACCGGTTTTTCCTAAAATGATCGCGAGTCCCCCCGTCATATATTCGCAGCCGTGATCGCCCACACCTTCCACGACAGTTTTCGCTCCTGAATTTCTCACGCAAAAACGTTCTCCTGCTAAGCCTCTAATGTATGCTTCACCACTTGTCGCGCCGTACAGTGCGACGTTGCCGATAATAATATTTTCACTCGCTTTGTAGTGCGCTTCTTTTGATGGATAGATGATCAGCTTTCCGCCTGATAATCCTTTTCCGAAATAATCATTGGCTTCTCCTTGTAATTCAAATTTAATTCCATTCGCTCCGAAGGCGCCAAAGCTTTGTCCCGCGCTGCCCTTGAATTTATAGTGGATCGTATCTTCCGGCAATCCTTCTTTTTTATATTTTGTCGAGATCTCGTAAGACAACATTGCGCCAACAGCGCGGTCCGTATTTATAATTTTAAAACTTCCTGTGGACGGCATTTTATTTTCCAGCGATATGTTTGCTGTTTCGATCAATTGTTTATCCAAAAGATTGTCATCGGTCGGATGTGCCTGCCGCATCTGCTTGTACAAACCAACATCTTCGCTTACTTCTTCTTTATATA
>JAQBNI010000010.1 GCA_028288625.1 Bacteroidota bacterium
ATTCCTTCTAATAATTATGGATTTAATTGAATTGATATTATTAAAGATAATCTAAATATTCAAAAACTTAAGAATATTAAACTCTGAAAAAAATTCATGACATTACTCTGATAGAATTTTAAATGCAGTTCGTCGGTTTTGCTGATGCTGATCTTCTGTACACTTTGTACATTCACATTTTTCAACAGGCACCGATTCACCATATCCTTTTGCGGTTAACCTTCCTGCATCAATTCCATGTAGTATCAAATACTGCACCACGCTTTCCGCACGTTTCTGAGATAATACTTCATTATACTGATCCGTACCGCGGCAATCCGTATGCGATGTCAATTCGATTTTTATTGTAGGATTTTTTTTGAGGATATCTACCAGTGAATCCAGGCTTTGCGCGGCATCCGCACGGATATTCCATTTGTCGTAATCGTAATAAATATTATTCAAAACGATCTCCACATTTTTGAAAATTTTCGTCAGTGTAATTATTTTTTCGATCACAATAGTATCGCCGTTTTTTGCCGGAATATTTGCATCCACATTTTCTTCCTGTGATAAGTAACCGATCTTTGATGTCTTTAAAATATACCTGCTTCCCTGCGGAATGATCACCTGCATATTCCCGCTTTTGTCTGTATGCTGAAAAGGCGAACCCGTCAAAGCAGGCACTAATTCAATCGTTGCATTTTCTATCGGCTTTAACCCCAGTAAGGCAGAATTCGGATTGTTCTCATCCTGGTAATTTTTTGCCTGCACCAAAACTTTTAAAATATATACCGGCGGCGGCAGTGGTTCCTTCGGTGGAATGCGCTGCTCGAAAAAATAAATATCATCCTTCCCTTTTCCGCCTGGGCGATTAGAAGTAATATATCCGCTTAGTAAAACAGAATCATCTTTTGATTTTGTAAGCGCGATACTGAAATCATCACCACCGCTGTTTATAGCAAAACCAAGATTCTGAATATTCGAATAAATTTTTCCTTCTTTTGTAGAAGAATAAATATCCAGTCCGCCATAACCGATCCTTCCATTAGATGAAAAATATAATTTATTATCTTCTGTGATCACAGGAAATAATTCATCACCGGTTGTATTCACTTTTGAACCTGCGTTAACCGGATATTCAAATTCACCGGAAACATTTTTCTTTGCAGAAAAAATATCCTTTCCACCATAACCATCCTTGCTGTCGGACACAAAATACAATTCGCTGCCATCCGGTGTGAGGTATGCCTGACCTTCGTTGATCGTATCTGCAAATAATTTCAAACGATCTGGAGCGCTCCATGAATCATCTACATTTTTTACAGACCGGAAAAGATGACAGTAATCATTTGTATTTTTTTCATCGCTTCCACATCGCGTGAATAAAGCTGTTTTACCGTCCTTTGTTAAAACAAATTCAGCATCATGGTATGATGTATTAAATATTTTATCCAATGGTGTTGGTTCATTGAATTTTTTATCGCTTATTTTTTGTGCGGAGTAAATATCTGTATAGCCTTCACCTGTCCACTCATCAGTAGTGCCTGCGTGTTTTCCGGATGCCTGGCTGCCGGCTCTTGTTGAAGAAAAATAAAGTGTGTTATCTTTTAAAAACGGAGCGAAATCGAGGCTCTCAGAATTTATATCGAGGTCTGTAACTTTTACATGTGATGGCTTTTTCATTTTCGCCAATACGCTTTCCAGGAAATCATAATCTTTTTGCAGTCTGAATTTTTCGGCTTTATTTGCTTTTAAATAATCATCGAGTACTTTAAAAGCCTGTTCATATTTCTCATTTCTCTTTAATGCATTTATATAAAATGATATGGCATCATTCAATACACGCGCATCAGAGATTTTTTTGTACCACTCTTCAGATTTAGTAAACAACAGTTGTTTATCATAACTATCCGCAATTTTTAATGCTAATTTCGATTGCTCCGTAATATCTTTCGATTTCTCATAATCTTTCTGCAGCATTTCTGATGCGAGAGAATATTTTTTCAGATCATAAGCAGTTTGCCCGTCCTTTATTTTTGCGGACGGAGCACAGGAAGTAATGATAAAAATAAATGCAGGAATATAGAGGAATTTGAAAAGCGTTCTCATATGATAAAAGTACCAATAATTGCTAATAAAATCAAAATATAAGATAGATCAGAACCCTTGGTTGTTTATTTTGAAAACAGCATTTCCCTGTATTTCGGCAATGGCCATAACTCATCATCTACAATACCTTCCAGGTTATCTGCGATATCGCGTATCTCATCCATCACAGGTTTTACTTTATCACTATATAATACAGCCTGTTTTTTTGCATTGCCGATATCATTCCCTTTTACACGAAGATCAAACATCTGCTTATCCAATGTCATCAGTTTATCGATGCCTTCAGATATTTGAGTAAGAATAGATTTCTGTGCATTATATAAGGATGCATCCAAACCTATATCTTTTAATCCCCTGATATTCGTAATAAGTTTATTTTGATATTCGATGCACGCAGGAACAACCTGGTTTACTATAATTTCTCCCAATGCGCGGGATTCAATTTGTATCGCCTTCACAAAATTTTCCAATGCGATCTCATAACGCGCTTCAATTTCACGATGCGTATAAATTCCCTGGCTTTCAAAAAGCTTAATTGATTTTTCACTGATAAAAGAATCCAGTGCAACAGGTGTAGATTTGTTATTGCTCAATCCGCGCTTCTTTGCTTCCTTGTGCCAGTCGTCAGAATAATTATCTCCTTCAAACATCACTTTCTTAGCGTCCTTAATTGTTTTGCGCAATACTTTTAAAATGGCTACATCCTTATAATCGCCTGCTTTCACATATTCATCTACTTCCGTTTTAAATATTTTTAATTGTTCTGCAACGATCGTGTTTAAGATCGTCATCGGCAGTGCACAATTTGCGGAAGAACCCACCGCACGGAACTCAAATTTATTTCCTGTAAAAGCAAATGGCGAAGTCCTGTTCCTGTCTGTATTATCCAGCATGATATCAGGAATGCGATTATGAATATCCAAACGCAATGTGATGTTATCCTGCTCGTCAAATTTATCTTCATCCACCCGTGTTTCGATCATATCTAAAACTTCTTTCAGGTAAGAACCTGCAAATACCGAAATGATTGCAGGCGGCGCTTCATTAGCGCCGAGACGATGATCATTTCCATGAGAAGCCACAGACGCACGCAACAGATCTTCGTGACGATTTACCGCAGCGATCGTATTGATAAAAAATGTAAGAAATTGCAGATTTGTACGAGGCGTTTTTCCCGGCGAAAGTAAATTTACGCCGGTATCTGTTCCCATGCTCCAGTTATTGTGTTTACCGCTGCCGTTAATCCCTGCAAACGGTTTTTCATGGAAGAGCACTTTCAGTTTATGCTTGCTGGAAACTCTATCCATCACATCCATCAACAAAGAATTATGGTCAACAGCTAAATTTGCTTCTTCAAACATCGGCGCACATTCAAATTGAGAAGGCGCAACTTCATTATGTCGTGTGCGGATCGGGATACCCAGCTTCAAAGATTCAATTTCAAAATCGCGCATGTAAGAATAAACACGTTCAGGAATCGCGCCGAAATAATGATCTTCCAATTGCTGTCCTTTCGGAGAACGGCGACCGAGCAATGTTCTGCCGCTCATCACCAAATCCGGTCGTGCATAATACATCGCCGAGTCCACCAGGAAATATTCCTGCTCCCAACCGAGAGTTGTATTCACATGCTTTACATCCCGATCAAAATAATGTGCGACATCTGTTGCCGCCTGGTCTAAAACCTGGATAGATTTCAGCAAGGGCGCTTTATAATCTAAGGTTTCACCCGTATAAGAAATAAAGATGGTTGGAATACACATTGTTTTTCCATTCCCAACCGTCATAATAAATGCAGGCGAAGTAACATCCCACGCCGTATACCCACGCGCCTCAAAAGTAGCGCGAATACCGCCGGATGGAAAAGAAGATGCATCCGGTTCCTGTTGCGCTAATGCATCGGCGCCGAATTCTTCAATGCCGCTGCCGCCTTTAGGAATAAAAAACGAATCGTGTTTTTCTGCTGTCGTTCCTGTTAATGGCTGAAACCAGTGCGTGTAATGTGTTGCGCCCTGCTTGATCGCCCATGCTTTCATGGCAGAAGCCACCTGGTCTGCTATATCGCGGTCTACTTTTTTCCCGTCACGAATACATGCTGCGAGGCGCTTATATGCATCCGAAGGAAGAAACTCCTTCATCTGCTGTTCTCCAAAGACTGCTGATCCGAAAAAATCGGAGATCTTGTCTTCAGGTAATTCTACGTTTATTTTTGGTCGGGAAGCAAACGCCGACAAAGCATTAAACCTGGTTTTAGACATACATACTTAGTTTGATGCTAAGATGATAAAAATTTGAGAAGATTTAAAGGGAAAACTAATTTTTCGCAAAATCAGGTGCGGAAATTATGGAAAGATTATTTTCTTTCCTTGACAAACACAAACCGATCAGGATGAAAGGAATAGCCACAGAGCGGTATCGAACAATCGCGCCTGAATTATTGACGATGAGACCAATGAGAAACAATGTGCTCAAGCCAAATAAAATAGAAAAGATCGCATAAGGATTCCTGTAAATACTTTTTACGTTAACGGTAACCAACAAACTGATAAATACAAACAACAAGATGCACGTTTCAAAAGAAGCGATATAAGATAAAAACACATTGCAGTCTTTTGGCAGCGGACGGATAAAAGGATTGGTGACCGCTTCCCACATTAATATTGCAACGCCCTGCAGATTATGAGGAATCCCTTCAACAGAAAATGTCATGTTGCCCGGAGAATTTAAAAAGAATGCTCTCCTGACCAATAGTTCATGAAGGAAACTCAAATTTGGTGTATACATGTCGATCAGGAAGACTCCTAATATAAAAGCAACAATGCAGGCAAGGAAAGTTTTAAAGGATGATTGACGTGTTTCAAACCTGTTATAAATAATCATAGCAGCCATCAGCGGCATTAAAAATGCAAGCAGGTAAATACGGATATATCCCAAAACGATCAATCCGAAAATTGTCAGAAAGATATGCGATTTTGAATATTGATTACGGATGATCGCATCAAGGTTATACAATATTATTCCAAGTGCAAAAATTACTATCGCTTCCTTATGTATGCCGGAAGTCCAGAAAACAATAGAAGGAATTCCGAATAAAATAAACTGCAGTACTCTCTTGCTGAAAACTTTATTTTCAAAAAAGAGATATAAATTATAGGTGCCGATGAAAGATAAAAATGCAAAAATGATCGCATGCACATTATATACACCAAAAGAAAAAGGACGGATCAGCGCATTCAATCTTACCAAAAAATAATTGCTGTTGTCAAACCAGAAATGCATGGCGTCTGTATACGGCAACAATATTTTCGGTACCGGTGTAAAATCATTTGTACCGATAGCCAATTTAAAATAAATAAAGGGATCAGCTTTTAATGCGCTGTACACAATATTTCCGTCATCAAAATATAAATAAGTGTCGCCCCCAGTGAGTAAACCCGCTTTATAAAGGTAGCCGAATAAAATAGCGCTGAAAGCTTTTAATGAAAATCCGATGAGGAGGATCTGTTTTGTAATAGAACCGGATTTAAAAAATCTTTTGTTACCTATTAAAAGTAACAAAACTAAAAAGCAAATAATTGGTGCTAAGATTTCCTGTATCATACGTTTCCGGCGCTAAAATATACAATTTATCTAAATGATAATAAATATTACTTTAAGGTTGCATAGAATTAACTATTTTTGAACATAATTTTTTCAACACATGCCCACTCAAATCCATCAACCTTCAGTTACACAACAAACGGCAGGCGAACTTGGTTTATTGCCTGAAGAATATGAAAAAATAGTACAAATTTTAGGACGCACGCCTACATTCACAGAATTGAGTATTTACTCGGTGATGTGGAGCGAACATTGCAGCTACAAAAACTCGATTAAATACCTGAAAAAACTACCCCGGAAGGGTAAGGCGCTGCTGGTGGAAGCCGGTGAAGAAAATGCCGGTTTGGTGGATATCGGCGATGGTTGGGCTTGCGCTTTCAAAATTGAATCACACAACCATCCAAGCGCGGTGGAGCCTTTCCAGGGAGCGGCAACGGGTATCGGAGGAATTCACCGGGATATTTTTACCATGGGTGCCCGACCGATCGCATCTTTAAATTCACTTCGCTTCGGAAAATTGGAGAATAAAAAAACGCAGCATTTGTTAAAAGGTGTTGTAAAGGGAATTTCGCATTATGGAAATTGCTTCGGTGTTCCAACTGTTGCAGGTGAAGTTTACTTTGATGATAGCTACCAGGTGAATCCGCTGGTCAATGCGATGAGCGTAGGCATCGTAAAAGTTGGTGAAACGATTTCTGCCATTTCAAAGGGCGTTGGTAATCCTGTCTATATCGTTGGCTCTTCAACAGGAAAAGACGGCATTCACGGAGCAACATTTGCTTCAGAAGATCTTGGTGAAGATGCAGAAGATAAAATTCCGTCTGTACAGGTCGGCGATCCGTTCACAGAAAAATTATTACTGGAAGCAACACTGGAATTAATTAAAACAGGTGCTGTAGTTGGCATGCAAGATATGGGGGCGGCGGGCATTACGTGTTCCACAAATGAAATGAGTGCGAAGGGCGAACACGGCATGAAAATATGGTTGGATAAAGTGCCGACGCGACAAAAGCATATGCAGCCTTTTGAAATTTTATTGTCTGAATCGCAGGAGAGAATGCTGATCATTGTAGAGAAAGGAAGAGAAGAAGAAGTGGAAAAAATATTTGACAAATGGGATCTGCATTGTGCGATCATCGGTGAAGTGACGGAAGGAAACCTGATCCAATATTATATGGATGATGAACTGGTGGCAGAAGTTCCGGCGGATACATTGGTACTCGGAGGCGGTGCACCGGTCTACGATCGTCCTTATAAGCAACCGGGTTATCATGCGAAGAGAGATGAATTTGATATTGATAAAATTCCGGTGCCGCAAGATCTGAAAGCGGTTGCAAAAGAGTTAGTACAAAATCCCGACATCGCTTCAAAGCGTTTTATTTACAAGCAATATGATTCGATGGTTGGCATTAACAATGCAAGCACCAACAAACCTTCTGATGCAGCCGTCATCCGTTTAAAGAATTCTAAGAAAGGATTGGTGGTTACCGTGGATTGCAATTCGCGTTATGTGCATGCAGATGCGTATAAAGGCGGCGCGATCGCGGTGTCTGAGGCTGCGCGCAACATCACATGTACGGGAGGAAAGCCATTAGCAATTACGAACTGTTTAAATTTCGGAAATCCTTATGATGAAGAAGTGTACTGGAATTTTGTGCATGCTTTAAAAGGGATGGGTGATGCTTGTATTGAATTTGAAACGCCGGTGACCGGAGGCAATGTTTCATTTTATAATCAATCGCCGAACCGCGCTGTAAATCCAACACCAACAATTGGAATGCTTGGTTTAATTGATGATGTGGATAAAATGATGACGCTTGATTTTAAGAACGAAGGCGATCTGATTTACCTCGTTGGAGAATGTACAAATGATATTGCAAGCTCTGAATATGTTTTTCATCATCATAAAGTACAGCTCTCTCCTGCGCCGCATTTTGAGTTGAAAGAAGAAGCAAAGATACAGGATGCTGTGGCGAAGCTGATCGGACACAAACTGATCAACTCAGCGCATGATCTAAGCGAAGGCGGAATGTTCATTGCTATTTTAGAAAGCGCGATGATCAATAATTTCGGTTTTGAAATCACAACGTGTTCAAGTATCCGGAAGGATGCGTGTTTGTTTGGTGAAGGACAAAGCAGGGTGATCGTTTCTATCTCTCCTAATAATAAAAGCGATTTTGAAAATCTCCTGAAAGAAAATAATATTCCTTACCGCTTAACAGGAACAGTGAAAGGAAAAGATATTTTGGTGGATGGTGAAAATTTCGGAACTATTGATGAGTATAAAAATTTGTACGATACTGCCATTGAAAAATATTTTGTGTAAACAGGTCTGACCGAAGGTCTGACCCGAACCAATGCCTTTGTTGGTCGCCTGACCAACAATATAAAAAAATTATAAAAGTTACTTATGCGTTCCTTTAAAATTTCACTGATAGTTACTATAATCGTTGCACTAATTCTTATTGTTATTAATCACTATTTAGACGGAACCTTCTGGAAAAACTGGACAATTGAGCCTTCAGTAGCAGCACAATGTTTCTGCGAGCACAATTATATGGAGCGTTTTATAAGGCAACCGGTAAACACCTGGTCGAACTTAGCGTTTTTGTTTTTTGGAATTGCCATACTTCAACAATCGCTGAAAAGTGAAAGTAATATTGAAGGTGCAAGTGGGAATAAAGAAAGCAATTATTTAAAAAGACAACGTCTGATCGGCATCTGCTACGGAATTTTATTGTGTATTTTATTTACGGGGAGTTTTATGTTTCATGCATCGCTTACCGTATTTTTCGGCATCACCGATATGATCGGCACGTACGGCATTCCTTTATTTTTAGGAATGATTGCCATCACCCGCATCTTAGTGTATCACAAAATTTTAAAAGAAAAAACTGCAGCTATACTTTGTGTGACGATCACTTTCGCATTAGGATTTTCACTTGCGATACGATGGATCATCTTTATCAATATGATCGTCACCTTTGCAAGCTTATTATCTATTGCTGCAATTGCCGCCGCGTATTTATTTTTACGAAAAGATCTGCAATTCAACAAAAAATTATTCGCTTTAATTTTTGCAGTGATCTTAACTGCATGCACTTTGTGGATACTCGATCACAATAATATTTGTTGCTATCCTTACTCAAACATACAGGGACATTCCTTCTGGCATGTACTCAATGCTTCTGCAGCTTACCTGATGTATGAATATTTTTATTCGGAAAAAGAAGCGTGATCAATTTGCATTTTGGAAAGCATCTCTCACTTTATGATAAGGGCATTTCGGAGAGTTTATTAATTTATCCGGACCGAGATCTTCCAACTCATAACCGCTTGGATATGCTTTATGCTCGAACATTTTTGTGCGGAGATAAGGTGTGTTTCTTGGAAATAAACTTGCCGTAAAACTTCTGAAACGCAGAGCTCTTGTTACCATTCCCCGCAGCAAATCATTCGGATTATTATAGTTGAAAGCCTTCAGTAAATGAGGTTCCATGACAGCATGCAGGAAAGGTCGGATTACATTAAACATAAATTTCGGAATATACCAGCCAAGCATCAGATTTTCAGTGGCTTGTGCCACTTTAAAATTGGCTTCAGAAAAGTGGAAATGCTGCCGTTCATATTCATCATGGAATTCCCTGAAAGCACTTATGGTCTCCGGAATATCTTTGATATTCATCTTCTCTCCTATTTCCTTCCAGACAAAAAATCCTGCAAGCTCTTCGTTGATGGTGAGCTTGCGATAACCGTATTTATTTATCCATGCTGCAGAATCATAAATGAAAGTGCTCAGCACGTATAAATAATCTTCGTTTGAAATATTATAATTGGAGTGGATCCAGTTCAATCTTTCTACAGCTTCAATGCCACGTAAATTTTCTAATCCGTTTTCAATAATTTCACTCAGAATAAGATCTGTATCGTCATATCTTTTTTGCGAATGATTTTCAAATTCTTTAGTGTCATGTAAAATCTTTGCAATAGAAGGTACCGCAAATGTTTTATATAAAGCAAGCTCAAGCGCCCGGTTAAAGTCCCACGGAAATTCATAAAAAACAGAAAGCCGTACAATTTCCCACGCATCCTTTTGCGGATCGAGCGATTGTATTTTACGGAGAGTTTTATTGGTACGCATCTTTCAATTAAAGTTAGGAAAATTAAACCAAATAGGCACAAACAAGATCTATATCTTCCATGTGGTTAAAAAAATTATTTTGTAAATGCATACAGCGTCCCGTCAAGATCCACGCCATCTTTGTGCGCATAATTTTTCATTGTTCCTTCGAAAGTATATCCTGCACGCTCCAGCGCTTTTATAGAAGCAACATTGCCAACAGATGCTGTTGCATAAATTCGCTTCAATTGAAATTTATTTATAAAAAAAGGCGTGACGGTTTGTATGCATTGCGTTACAATTCCTTTATTCCAATATTCTTCTCCGAGCCAGTAACCCATCTCCGCAGTATATTTATGAATATCATTTTGGATATCAATCCCAATGCCTCCGGCAGGTTTGCCGTTATATTCAATGCAAAAATGTGTTTCATGCAAACCCATAATATTTAGTGAGACCCATCTTTCCGCATCATTCTTTGTATATGGATGCGGAAACCTTTCACGCAAATACTTTGTAACGTTAGAATTATTAGCGATACGCTGGAGTTCCTGCTTATCTTCTTCGCACCATGGACGAAGTTTGAGTGATTCGCTGATAATAATTTCCATGGTGTTTAGGTTAACCCCCGACCCCTAATGGGGTGAGAAACAGGAGTGTTTAATTATTTGTCCGGCTGCGGCGTCATTCTTAAATACGACTTAATTCGTTTAAAACCTTTTGGAAATTTTGTTTCCGCATCTGCATCGGATATTGCAGGTGCAATGACCACATCTTCTCCCGACTCCCAGTTTACCGGCGTAGCTACACTATATTTTGCCGTCAATTGCAGTGAATCAATCACACGTAAAATCTCGTTGAAATTTCTTCCTGTGGAAGGAGGATAAGTGATGGTTGCTTTTACCTTTTTATCAGGACCGATAATGAACACGCTTCTTACCGTAAATTTTTCCGATGCGTTCGGGTGTATCATATCATACAGCATCGCTACTTTTTTCTCGGAGTCTGCAATGATCGGAAAGTTCATCGTCACATTTTGTGTTTCTTCTATGTCTTTGATCCAGTCGTGATGCAATTGGATCGGATCAACGCTCAGCGCCAGTACTTTTACATTTCGCTTTGCAAATTCATCTTTTAGTTTTGCGGTATAACCGAGTTCGGTTGTACAAACCGGTGTAAAATCTGCGGGGTGGGAAAATAATACCGCCCAGCTGTTTCCAAGCCATTCATGAAAATGAATTTCGCCTTCTGTTGTGTCTGCAGTGAAGTCCGGAGCTTCGTCGCCTAATCGTAATGCCATAAATTTAATTTTGACTAAGTTAATAATTTTTTATGATGTTCAATCTCTTTAACTTGTCAAACAACCTTTGGGAATTTTTTGTTTCTTTATGTATCTTTAATTTTATATGGATGTAGCTAATTTTATCCAATGCCGAATAAATTGAACATATCAGAAAAACAAACCGTACATTTTATCCAGGATTACAATGTCCCGGTAAGCAAAGTATTTTCATTCTTTAGTGATCATAACAGGATGGGCGAAGTTTATCCTGCATTTATTCGCCGGATAAAGGACAGCAACGATCCGAGAAACTGTAACGGTTTAGGATCTGTACGTTTATTAATTACGTTTCCTATATTTTTCCAGGAAACTATTACGCAATACGTTGAATCTTCCCTCATCGAATATAAAATCACATCGGTAAGTCCTTTGAAAAATCATATCGGCACTATGAATTTTATCGACCTCGGAAATGGCAAAAGCCGGCTGGATTATACTATTGCATTTGAAGCGCGCATTCCGAAAACAGGTTTTATCCTAAAAAATTTATTGGAAAAACAAGTTGGGAATGCGATCCGGGAAGTTTCGAAGCGTTTCGATAAAAATCCAAATTATTAAATACACACCATGAAAAAATTCATCTTATCACTTCTTGTATTCACAATAATTTTTTCCTGTAAGAAAGATGAATTTGTTCATCCCGATTACCTGGTCTTCGGTTCAATCCAGGGAAATTGTCCGAATGGCTGCCGCTTTGTGTATTACCTGGATGCGACAAAACTTTTAGAAGATACTACCGTGAAATATATTTCTGACAAGAACCTGAATGATTTTAAAAAAACGCTTCCCAACGATAAATTCTTACTGGCAAAAGACCTGCTGAATAAAGTCCCTGTAGCACTTACTAAGACGACCAAAACCATTTTCATTGATCTGAATGCTTCGAGCCCTTCATTGTGGTATGCGGAAATTAAATTAAACGGGAAGGTATACGGCTGGACATTCGACAATTCCTTAAGCGGTACGCCTTCGTATCTGAAATCCTTTGCCGACGAAATGATAAAAACGACCGGATTAATACGATAAGTTAAAGTCTGTAATTTTTAACATTTCTTTTGTTTTTTTCGCTGATTTCTAATTAAACCTTGCGAAATTCAGATAGTCTATATCAACAACTAAAACAAAATACTCATGAAAAAAATGCTTATGACGTCAAAAATGCTTTTGTTAATCGGGGCATTGACATTCGGATTAACATCCTGCACAAAAAAA
The DNA here is from genome assembly GCA_028288625.1 of Bacteroidota bacterium. Taxonomy (GTDB): domain Bacteria; phylum Bacteroidota; class Bacteroidia; order Chitinophagales; family JADIYW01; genus JADJSS01. The sequence continues at coordinate 12,366 of JAQBNI010000010.1, forward strand.
TCGGTTACATCCGATGATACAGAAACCGCAGCCGCTCAAAATTTAAATGTAGCGGAAATAGAAGATGATAATACACAGATCATGGCTGATGAAGCTGAAGCTAATGGTTCTGTATCGCTGCGAACTTCTTCCGGTGTTACTTCTTCCAGCGATCTGCTCACTTCGTGCGCAGTCGTAACAAGAGACACGGTTTCTATACCAAGAACAATTACTATTGATTTCGGAACCGGCTGCACCAATGCACACGGCACTACACGAAAAGGAAAATTATTGATCACTTATACAGGCAGGTACCGCGACGAAGGAACGGTTGTCCATATTGTTTCCCAGGATTATTATGTAAACGATAATAAGGTGGATATCGACAGGACGATTACCAACCAGGGCTTAAATACCGATGGCAATTACGTTTTCGGGATTCATGCAACAAGAACGGTTACATTCCCGGGCGGAGAAACCAGCAGCAGCACTGTTGATAAGACACGTGAATGGATTGAAGGCGCATCTACTCCAAGAGTATTTGAAGATGATGTTTATCGTGTAACCGGAACCGGCACACACACATCAAGGAGAGGGATTTTATATGATGCATCTACAGTAACGCCTTTAATAAGAAAAGTGGATTGCCATGAGTTTGTTAGTGGAACGGTGAAGATCGTACGCCATGGCAACAATGACAGAACTGCGGTAATTGATTTCGGCGACGGAACGTGCGATGATGAAGCAGTTGTAACGCTGGATAACGGCAGAACTTTTACGATTGATTTAAGACACTAATTTAATTTGAGGTTGATAAATAGTGAAGGGCTAAGCAATAAATTGCTTAGCCCTTGCTGTAAACACGCTATGGAAAAATGAAAAAGGTTTATAATAATTAGTAGTAATAATTTGGCAAGTAACTATTTAATGGCTTATGTTTTTTACGGGGAAACCGGCTTTGGGGAACATATGCAGGAACTGCCTTTACAACATTCGATGCTGACTGATCGGAATTAAACATCCGGAGAAGACGCGATAGCGTCTTTGAAAGAATTATAAACATTGGATTTGGGTTTTTATGTGCGACAAATTTATATCAAGTTTATGTAAAGCGCAATAGGCAATTTAAGATATTGACTTAAATCATGCTAATTTCAAATGCTTATACATCTTATAGTGGGGAATTCCCACTTCTACAAACATCTCTCCTTCTATATGGTAGTCCAGCTTCAGGTAAAATTCCCTTGCTGTATCGCGCGCATGTAATTCTATCAAATCGAAACCCTGTTGCTTTGCATAGCGCTCCGTGAACCGGACCAGCGCCTTTCCTACCCCTGATCTCTGTAATTCAAAATTTACAGCAACCTGCCGCATTTTTATCCGCGTTTCACTTGTCTTTTGTAATACTACTACACCAATAACACTTTCATTTTGAAGCGCTACAACATGTACATCATATTTCTCTGATGCCAGCTGTTCTTCCGTAAAATGCAATCCAAGCGGCTCACGCAATACTTTGTAGCGCAATTCAACAGATTTTTTTTGCTGGGGCGAATTAAAATCAACTACCTGTATATCAATATCTTTTATCATTAAATCAAAATTACGAAAAATTATTTTTACTGAAAGAGACTTTTTTTTGAAATTTTATTTGGTTTATAACATAAACTACTTTATATTTGCAATATATTTACAAAATCATGGAAGAAAAAAACATCACCGAAAAAGAAAGTTTGTTGATCATCGAGCAGATGATCAGCAAATCAAAACAACAGCTGCATGACAGAAGCAAATACTTCTTCATGTGGGGAATTGCAGTATTTCTTTGCGCCATTGCACAATACGTAATGCTGAAAATGCTGATGACGCATACACAGAGAGTTTGGCTGCTCATGCCTGTACTCGTGTTAGTGCATATTTTTATTGCTTCAAAGGAATTGAGAAAAGAAAAGGTAGTCACCTATAATAACAAAGCGATCAGGTCGCTCTGGCTTGCATTGGGGATTTCATTTTTTATACTTGCTATTATGTCGGCAAGGATCTCATTTGATATGCTTCCGTTTTTAATCCTGTTTTATGGTATAGGTACTTTTACTACCGGAAGGATCATTCAATTTAAACCGTTGGTATTCGGAGGTCTCTCCTGTTTTGTGCTCTGCATTGCCGTAAATTATATAGATGGCGCGGAGAAGCTGTTGATATTGGCGTTATCCGTTCTGGTGTCTTATATCATTCCTGCAATTTTATTAAAAAGAGAATTTAAGAACCAGCAGGCATGAAAGGATTTGCTGAATTAGATCCGTTGTTGCATTCCCAGCTCCGCCTGGCGATCATCTCGCTGCTGGTTGGCGTAAAGGAAGCCGACTTCAGCTATATACAGGAAGCCACCAATGCTACGAACGGCAACTTAAGTGTGCAGATCTCGAAATTGAAAGACGCTGAATACATCGATGTAAAAAAGACATTCGAAAATAATTATCCTAAAACAACATGTAAGATCACTAAGAAAGGAATAAAAGCCTTTGAGAAATATGTGAGCGATATTAAAGAATATTTATCACCAAAATAATTTGTAACTTAATTAAACAAATCATCATTAAAACAATTTAAAATGGAAAATTCACCACAAGACAAAGATCAATTATTATGGGAAGAAGCACGCGAAAGAGTGCGCTTCAAAAGAAAGCTCACCATGTATTTTGTATTCTCTGCATTTTTCTGGATCATCTGGTATTTTACAGGACAGCGAACTTATGGAGGATATATTCCATGGCCGGCATGGGCAATGCTGGGATGGGGAGTTGGCTTAGTGATGCGTTACGCGCGTATTTCCAAATACTCCACGCGTCATATAGAAGAAGAATATGAGCGCTTAAAAAATAAAAAAGGATAATGATAAAGGAATACAGGTTTGTTATTATTAATTCTTCCCTGTTATTTGTTATAGCGACCATTCTTGAAATGACACTTCATGAATGCGCACATTTTATAGCGGCGTGGCAACTCCACGCCGCTAATTTATCTCTTCACCACAATTATGTAAACTACGGTGATGAAAATTTAACCACTTCAAAAAGGATCATCATTGCATCCGCAGGTCCTTTCATCAGCCTCCTTATCGGAATTGCATTTCAGTTTATTTGCTCACGCATGCAACCACGCAATTTATTTTTTTTATTCAATTTGTATATGTCTGTATTCGGGTACATCGGTTTCTTCGGATACCTGATGATCGCGCCGATGTTTGCGGGAGGTGATACAGGTTTTGTAATGCGCGCAACAGGCTTCCCGATGTGGTGTATCATTCTTATTGCAATTGCCGGAGGATTTATTTTATATCTCCTCATGAAATCTCTTACAAAATATTTTGTTGAAATGGGCAGTGAAGAATTAATTATTAATCCCGATCAACGAAAAAAATTTATTCATGCACTTATGCAATATCCATTATACATCGGGATCATCATCACGACGGTTTTAAACTTACCTGTCCCGGTACTTCTAAGCCTCATTGCGCCCGTTTTCAGTCCTTTTACCCTGATGTGGTCTTATGGCGATGCACTGATAAAACCTTACACTTCCCAACACTTCAATAAAAATTTCAAGCAATTAAATTCATTTAGTCCCATGCTTATTTTTGTTTTGTTCGTCGTCATCGCCGTTAACAGGTATTTAGTTCACGGGATATATGCCTAGCCATTTTGTAAAATTTAATGGAAATAGAGAAAATCCCAATTATTTCTTACATTTGATTTAAGTCAATAAGCCGTATTTATAACTATTAAATTTATCCCAATGAAAAGAATTCTCAAAACAGGTTCGTTGTTATTGTTTGCATGTATCATGATCTGTGTCAGTTCATGTAAGAAAAAATCTTCAACAACTCCTGCGGTCACTTATTTATTAAAATCTTTTATTCATGAGAAAGCCGGAGTAAAGGACACCACGGTTTATTCTTTTAATAACGATGGCAAGGTGATTGCCGCTGTAATGGGCACCAGCAATGTTATTTATACTTACTCAGGACATACAATTAACAGAACGCGTACACAACCACCTTTTACTCCTTCCAGGGATTCTATTATCATAGGTTCTAACGGGTACATCAGTGAAGATTATCTTTTTCACGACGATGGAACGATCAGCACAAAAAATATATATTCCTATAACAGTCAGAACCAGCTTTCACAACTTACTTCCACTGAATATCCTTCTATGGTGGTGACTATTACAACGGTGACAATGTCTAACGGTGATCTTGTAGGTGAGACGTATGGCAGCAACACCGCTACTATAGACTATTATGATAAACCCGCTGCTACAGGTGACTACTGGTATGTTGCACAATTCACAAATTATGGCTCATTCTATTATAAACCAAACCATTTAGTAAAGACCATTATTAATGGCGGTTCAACGAATAGTTTTGCTTATGAATTTGATTCGAATGGCAATGTTTCAAAACTGACCATTACGGAAGGAGCAAATATAGATGTCTACAATATGACATGGTTGGCTAATTAATTACATTACCTGTAAACCTGCTTCGATATAATTTCTTATATCATCGTTTTGCATCTTAGGATCATTCGGATCTCTCTTTATTTTTTTGCCTATGCGCACGATCACTGTATTTGCATCGGGAATAACAAAAATAAACTGACCAAGTATTCCGCGGAAATAAGGCACATGATGATTTTTGTAATCGATCATCCAGGACTGACAACCGTACCAGTCACAGGTATATCCTTTGGCATCCTTTAAAAATATATCTGCTGTCGTCATCAGGCTGATGTAAGAAGAATCTATCACTTGCACTGAATCCCACCTGCCTTTTTGTAAAACCATTTGTCCGAGGCGTGCAAAATCCCGCGCTGTAGCATTCACACAGCAGAATGATTTTTCCATGCCATGCTTATCGGTACTCCATACCGCATCGCTTTCAGCCCCAAGCGGTTGCCAAAGTACTTCACCGGCATTTTCTGCTAATGACCTATTGGTTAAATTCTTAATAATATATCCTAAGATCTGTGTACAGCAGCTTTGATATTCAAATCTTTTTCCCTGCTGACCGTCATTTCTCAATTTTAATTTTCCCATTAATTTATCCAGGTCATTTCCGTAATACGATTCTGCAGTTAATGAAAAAATATTCCAGTAAGATTCATCCCAGTCCATATCAGCACTCATCGTGAGCACATTTCTGATCGTTAACTTTCCTTCAGGGATTTGAGTCAGCTGCGGAACATATTTTTTTACATCGTCATCAAGCGATTTTATTTTTCCTTCTTCCAGCAGCTTACCGATTAGCAGCGCGGTTATTGTCTTAGCCATAGAAAAAGATCCGGATATCGTTTCTTTATCATATTGCTCTGCATAATATTCATAAGCAATCTTTCCGTCCTTGATCACCAGGAACGCACATGTTTTTCTATCTTTGAAAAAATCCAATAACTCTTTGGAGGGTGCCTTTTTATTATAAGTTTCACTAATCTTCCAGGGTTCAGGATGCGTTGACCTTTTAATGGTGTGATAAGGGAAAATCTTATAATCATCCACATCTGCGAAGTTATGCTTCAATCCCATTTGCACATGCTCAGGAAGCAAAAAATAAACACCAATTAAAACAATGATGACAAGCAATATTTTTTTCATAGTGGTGGAAATAAAAAAACCGGATGAGTAAAAAATATATCCGGTTTAAAAATTAGAAATCTGTTTTGTTATTTTAAGACGGTCACCCTTACTTTATAAAAGTATGCATCGGTGCCATCGTCGAAAAGAATTTTGCCGGAATAAGTATCAGTGCCCTGTAAATTCAAGCCATCCGCAACCTTGCCGATCTTACCTACATAAGTACTCTTGCCGGATGAATAGCTGTCGTCCTTATCTACATCAGTAACCACAACGCGTGTTCCTTTAGAAATGGTAGAAGGAGAAGAGGATAAAGTTGAGGAAGAGGAAGAAGATGATTTGGAAGTTGTAGTTGAACTTCCTGTAACCTTCTTCATTTTAGCCAAATAAAAATATGGCTTTGAACCATCTTCTAAATCTATTGTTCCACCATATCCACCGCCGTCTTCATCATACTCGAAATCACTCTCTGCAATACCTTTTTTACCAATGTATTTATCTTTATCATCATAATAGCTGTCTTCAGTACTTATTGCTGTCACTTCCACTTTATCACCCGCTACAATATCATCGTCGCTTATTGCATCATTCCATTCATCACCGCTACTTTTAGAAATAGTTACAGAAGATGATGACGATACTGATGATGCTGGTAATTTAGCAACCGGCTCTTTTGAAAACTTAGCTTTGTAGAAATAACCTGTGCTGCCATCATCATACGAAAAATCACCTGCATAATATCCGTCGGTCTTCATGGTCATTGCTGTCTTACCAACCTTTCCTTTTTTACCAATATATTTTTCGCGATCAGAATAATAAGAATCATCGGGACTGACATCCGCAACATACAGTGCGGTTCCAGGTGCAATTGTACCTGTTATATATTTAGGAGTTTTAGCAGAAGAAGAAGATGACGGTTTTGATGAAGAAGAGGAAGAGGCAGAACTTCCTGATACTTTTCCCACCCTCACTTTATAGAAGTAGTAACTTTTGCCATCATCAGTGTTAACGCTTCCCGAAGTATATCCATCCTTATCTATTGTTAAAGATGTTGTCGCGGTACCGGTCTGTCCTTCTATTTCATTTTTGCTTGAATAATAAGCATCATCCGAAGGAACTTCTAATATCTTAAATTTTGTACCACTCGGTATCTCTCCCGTAAATAAAGATTTTGAATCAAAGGTTCTCTTCGTTGCATCTGTAACGGAAACTTTTACACTTTTAAAAAAACACGTTCTGCCATTCTCCACTTCAAGTGTTCCTGAATAAAACCCTTCCGGATTTTTTGACAATTCGCCTAAAGCCGTCGCACCTTGCCCAAGGAATGTCGCCCGCTCATCGTAATAAGTATCGGTCTTAGCGATCTCTACGATCTTTACTTTTGTTCCCTTACTAATTTTGTCCTGGGCAAATATTGCAGTAGAAAGGCAAGCGCCTAACCATACAAGCAAAAATAATTTTTTCATAACTACTGTGCAGTTTAAAAACAAAAATAAAAAAAATCCATAAAAGAAGAGCGAAATCTTCTAATGTCATAATAAGCCCCGACCGGTTTTCTGAAGCTGTTCGTTGTTTTTCATTTCGCGCATAAGTGAATCGAGCACACCGTTGATAAAATCCTTGCTTTTAGGTGTGCTGTATTCTTTGGAAATATCGAGGTACTCATTTATGGTTACTTTAACGGGAATACTTTCAAAATAGAGAAACTCGGAAACTGCCATCCTGATCAGGATCACATCCACAACAGCTAAGCGGTCGGTTTCCCAGTTTTTTAATTTAGGTTCAATTAATTTTTCATGTTCTTCTTTATGATCTATCGTTAGATTAAAAAGATCGAGACCAAATTGTGTAAGCTCCTTAAATTTTTCTTTCAGGCTGCTCTTGTCCAAATTCAGCATCAATTCATTCTTACTTTTTTGGATCACATCATGTACTGCTTCAACTACATATTCAGCATCATCCATCCAGTTTGTAAAATGCTCTTCGGTATTCGCCGTAAAATGCTCGTCTTCCAAAATGATGTTATTCAATAAAAACATAATGATATTTCTATCTTCTGTTACATTAAATTCCATTTCGTTGGAAAGATAATTTTTATACTCTTCAGATTCTGTCAATTTTTTGTAGAGTGAACGAATAAGATCATCTTCGAGCAGCGATATAGTATTGGCGTTCTTTGTTTCCTGTAAAAACTCGGCATCATTATTTAAATATTGAATCAAAATATTGCTCAATAGTTTTGTATTGAAATTTTTATCTTTCTCTTCTTTTAAAAATTTTGACGCCTTGACCTTTGCATCCTTCTCCACAAAATTGGCGATCTCCCGTAGATACAATAAAATATATAAATACTGATCTTTAACAGATAGGATGCTATTCTGTAAATGTTTTTCGTAATAGGAAGGCGTAAGATTTTTTGTTGATTTATCGCGGTCACTGTTGTTAGAATTACCTTTATTTTTTTGTGTTAGAGAAAGATCCTGGATAGATATCTCATAAGCATAGATATATTGCATTGCTTTTATTCTGACACTTCTCCTGGTAATCATGCGATGTAATGAACTTTGTTGGCGCAAAGATACTTTATAATTTGAAAATTCAGCAATTTGAAGTTTTGAAGATGATATTATGTTTATCTTAAATGCCAATGTTTTTTACAGATTCGTATTCTAATTATTTAACCTTTTTTCTGGCATTTTCAAATTAACCCATTTTCAAATTTTCAAATTGATTTCAATTTCCTAATTTCACGGAGAGATGAAAGAGCTTCGCGCGGTTAATAAATATCTTTTAAAGTACAAGTGGCTGCTGCTGCTGGGAATCGTATTTGTTGTTACTTCCAATATTTTCGGTTTGTACACGCCGGAATATATCCGTTACACCGTCGATATTGTAAAAGAAAATCTAACCACTTATCAACTGGTCCAAGGATTCGCAGTTCAATCTGCATTTAAAACACATTTTGTTTACTACATCATCTTCTTTTCATTGGTTATCCTGATCACCTCCTTAATAAAAGGCTTGCTGATGTTCTTTATGCGGCAAACCATTATTGTAATGTCGCGAAAAGTTGAGTACGATCAGAAGAATGAATTATACCGCCATTACCAGCGCCTGAACACTTCTTTTTATAAGCGCAATAATACAGGCGACCTGATGAGCCGCATCAGCGAAGATGTTTCAAGAGTGAGAATGTATATCGGTCCTGCGATCATGTATACCATCAATTTAATAGCTTTATTTACCATGGTCATCTATACGATGTTTCACATCAATTCCTATCTCAGTTTTTTTGTACTCCTCCCCTTACCCGTTCTTGCGTTCTCTATTTATAAAGTAAGCGACGTGATCAACAAGAAAAGCGAAAACATCTCCATTGCGCTTTCCGGTTTGACCTCAAGAGCACAGGAAGTTTTTTCCGGTGTTCGTGTTATTCAATCCTTTGCTCTCGATAAGCAAATACAAAAAGAATTTTATGATGCAAGCGCAGATTACAGGAAACAAAATATTTCACTCGCAAAAATAGAATCATTTTTTGCGCCGCTGATGTTGCTGCTGATCGGTGTAAGTACTTTATTAGTTGTTTATATCGGCGGAATAGAAGTTGTAAAGGGCAGCTTTACGGCGGGTAACATTGCAGAATTTGTATTTTATATCAACATGCTGACGTGGCCGGTTGCCTCCCTGGGCTGGTGCGTTTCGCTTGTGCAGCGTGCAGAAGCGTCACAAAAACGGATCAATAATTTCCTTCAGGATAAAAATGAGATCGTTAATAACTCAACATCCACAATAAAAGAAATAGAAAACATTTCTTTTCAACACGTATCTTTTGTTTATCCGGACACCGGCATCAAGGCGCTGGAAAATATCAGTTTCAAAATAAACAAGGACGATAAAGTGGCGATCGTAGGAAAAACAGGAAGCGGAAAATCCACGATCGCCGAGTTATTACTTCGTACTTATGATATTGAAACCGGCAAGATCTGTATTAACGGGGAGAACTTAAAAGATATAGACCTCGTTTCTTACCGCGAAAAAGTAGGCTACACGCCGCAGGATACATTTCTATTTTCTGATTCCGTAAAAAACAATATCCTATTCGGAAAGAATAACGTCCCGGATAATGAAGTTGAAAAATACGCTGAAGTAGCATGCGTTCAGAATGAGATTTTAAACCTTTCCAAAAAATATGAAACGATCGTCGGCGAACGCGGTGTAATGCTGTCGGGTGGACAAAAGCAGCGCATTTCCATTGCGCGTTCACTTGTAAAAGATCCGCAGGTTGTGCTGCTGGATGATTGCTTGTCTGCCGTGGATGCCAAGACAGAAAAAAATATATTAGATAACCTGAATGCAACCTTATATAATAAAACTGTCATCTTTATAACACACAGGATCTTTGCAGTAATGAACTTTAACAAGATCTTTGTGTTAGAAGATGGTAAAATTTCAGAAGAAGGTAGTCACCTCGAATTGATGGAATTGAGAGGCGCATATTACGAGCTATATCAATTACAGCAGGTAGAAACTACCGAAGTATAACTTACAGTTATTAACATTGCCGCATTGTGTGGACTAATTTATTTTTATTGTTGTTTTTTTTGAAATATTTTGTGAATACTAAATACGAAAAAAGTGGAGAACGAAAAAAATTTTGACAAGAATGGAGTGTACTCCAAGAGAGTAAGAGCCGGAAAAAGGAGAACGTATTTTTTCGATGTCCGGACTACAAGGGCAAACGATTATTACCTCACGATCACGGAAAGTAAAAAACGTTTTGAGGATGACAATTACGACCGTCACAAAATTTTTATTTACAAGGAAGATTTTGTGAAATTTGTGAATGCATTACAGGACACGGTAAATCATATCAAAACGGAATTGTTACCCGATTATGATTTCGATGCACATTCGCATGAGGAGTATGAAGACAGGGAATTCAAACAGGAAAGGATATCTGATCCGCTTGAAAAACCCGAAGAAGAAAAACATGAAGAGAAATCTGCTGAAGACATCCAGACAGATGTAATTATTCCCGGACCTGCTGATCCGATCAAGCAAAATGATGCGGATGAAGAAGTGGAAAAATGGGATTAAGAAAAATCACTTAATATTTTATAAACTACAAATAAAGTCCGCATAATGCGGACTTTATTTGTAGAAAAAACTTTACACTTTCCTTATGGTTTTTTAATTTATTGTGTGAAGGATGCATCAATAATTTTTTCTATTTTGTAACGTTCATTTTTTGAAGCAATTTTAAGCAGTTCAGTTATTATGGAAATCACGAAAGAAGAATTGATATTAGAAGTTCTCCGGCAGGAGAAGCCTGATTTTCATGACTTCAGCACAACAGAACTCGCCGATTTTTTGAATGATTATGATGAATACAGCAATGTCATCATTGAAATCCTCGAGCCGCATCGCGCGGTAAAGACGCTTAAATTTCTCGATCTCCGGGTTCAGAAAAAACTCATTCATACACTGCCGTCGAATATTGTTGCCACGCTGATTCAGAACATGCACTTTGACGACAGAACTGCATTGTTAAGCGAGCTGACCAGCGAATCTGTAAAAAAATTAGTCTTGTTTTTATCTCCCGAAGACAGGATAGAAACGCTTGCATTGCTGGGTTACCCGGAAGACAGCGTAGGACGGTTGATGAACCCGGATTATATAGAAGTCAAAGATTATTTTACGATCCAGGATGCATTGAATAAGATCCGGAAACTCGGACGAACCATTGAAAATATAAATTTCATTTACATTATTGATGATTCAGAAAGACTGATCGATGACATCAATTTAAAAGAGTTATTAATTGCTTCTCCTGAAACGAGACTCAGTGAGTTGATGGATAAAAAATACATTGCACTAAATGTTACAGACACACAGGAATCTGCTTCATCCGTTTTCAGAAAAAATAACCGCGCCGTACTTCCCGTTGTAGATCATGACGGCATACTCTTAGGTATTGTTACGATCGATGATATTTTGCGTGTGCAGAGTGAAGAAGACACGGAGGACATACAAAAGATCGGTGGTACGGAAGCCTTGGATGAGCCTTACATGAATACGGCTTTCTTTGAATTGATGAAAAAGCGTGCGCCGTGGCTGGTTATTCTTTTTTTAGGTGAAATGCTCACTGCTACAGCGATGAGTTTTTTCCAGGATGAGATCTCCAAGGCAGTTATTCTTGCATTATTTATTCCATTGATCATTTCCAGCGGCGGCAATTCAGGTTCGCAGGCATCCACGCTGATCATACGCGCGATGGCGCTTGGCGAAATTACATTTGCGGATTGGTGGCGCGTAATGAGGAGAGAAATTTTCAGCGGGTTGGTACTCGGTACTATATTAGGATCGATCGGGTTTTTAAGGATCGTGATCTGGTCGTCTGTCAGTCCGATCTACGGAGAACACTATATTTTAGTGGCGCTCACAGTGGCTATTACATTGGTTGGCGTAGTGCTCTGGGGATCTTTATGCGGTTCCATGCTTCCTCTCCTATTGAAAAGGATCGGCGCTGACCCTGCTGCGTCCTCCGCTCCCTTCGTGGCTACATTAGTTGATGTTACGGGTTTGATCATTTACTTTGTTGTTGCTTCGTTGTTGCTCAGCGGCACGTTATTATAAAATTATGCTATCTGCCTTTGAAGTGCTTTCAAAAAAATATCCTTACAATTTCTTATTTTTGCGGTTCAAAATTATCAATAACAATATACAATGGGATTACAGTGTGGCATAGTAGGATTACCGAATGTAGGAAAATCAACTTTATTTAACGCGGTCAGCAATAATGCAAAAGCGCAGGCGAGCAATTACCGCTTCTGTACGATCGAGCCCAATGTTGGCTTGGTGGATGTGCCTGATGATCGATTAAATAAATTGGCTGAAATTGTAAAACCGAATAAAATTATTCCTACCACGATAGAGTTTGTAGATATTGCAGGATTGGTAAAAGGCGCAAGCAAGGGCGAAGGATTGGGCAATAAATTTCTTGCAAATATCCGTGAAGTAGATGCGATCATTCATGTGATACGATGTTTTGAAGATGAAAATATTTTGCGTGAAGAAGGCGGCATCAATCCCGGCGGAGATAAAGATATTATTGATACGGAGCTTCAGCTGAAAGATCTTGAAAGTGTAGAAAAAAAAATGCAGCGCATACAAAAACAGGCGCAAGTAAGCAGTGATGTAAAGGCGAAGCATGAATATGAAATTCTAAAACAATGCCGCGATTGTTTAAATGACGGAAAAAATATCCGCTCATTAAAATTCAGTAAGGAAGATAAATTATTGTTTGCCGATCTTTGTTTCCTCACGGATAAGCCTGTGCTCTATGTTGCAAATGTAGATGAAGTTTCGATCCTCACAGGAAATAAATATTCCGAAGCATTAACGAAAATTGCGGAAGACGAAGGTGCGCAGGTGATCATTTTAAATAATTCAATTGAAGCACAGATCTCAGAAATGGAAGAAGAAGATAAAGAACTTTTTCAATCGGAATATGGATTGACAGAACCGGGATTGAACCGCCTGATCCGTTCAGCATATAAGCTGTTAAAGCTCATCACCTATTTTACTGCAGGCGTGCAGGAAGTGCGTGCATGGACGATACACGAAGGATGGAAAGCTCCGCAGGCTGCAAGCGTAATACATACCGACTTCGAAAAAGGATTTATCAAGGCGGAAGTGATTTCATATAACGATTATCTGCATTATAAAACAGAAGCCGCGTGCCGTGAAAGCGGAAAACTGCGCATTGAGGGAAAGGAATATATTGTGAAAGATGGTGATGTGATGCACTTCAGGTTTAATGTTTAGTTTGATAGGGTTGTATGATCCGATTAATTTTGTAACTTTGTATAGCAATTAAGATATTCATCATTAAAATTATATAAAATGGGACGAGGCGACAAACGCACACGAAAAGGCAAGATCTTCAAAGGTTCTTTCGGAAAATCAAGACCGCACAAACTGAAAAAAACAAACGAAAAAGCAAAAGCTTAATTTTTGTTATAACGATATGAATGCCTGACCTTCGTCGGGCATTTTCCATTTTTTTAACGTCCAACAGAACTATAAGGCATATATTTGCATTATAAATAGCATGCAGTTGACTACCAAACCCAATAAACTGAACATTGCTCAAGTACTTGATGTTTACGAAAATGCTACGAACGGCGCCGTGATCTCCACGCAACGTTTTACTGATCTTCTTAGAAAAAACGGTCATAAAGTCCTTATTATAAGTACGGGTCCTGAAGCAGAAGATAAAATTTTAGTAAGAGAATACTATCCGCCTGTTTCCCATTTGCGAAGAGTCATGACGCGCATGAAGTTTGTATTCGCCCTACCTGATAAAAAAACCCTGGTGGATGCTATACAAAAAGTGGACATTGTACATAACCAGTTACCATTTTATTTAGGATATAAAGCGATCAAACTCGCAAAGCAACTTGGCAAACCGGTAATTTCTACTTTTCATGTTCAGGGAGAACAAATCACACAAAATGCAGGGTTAATGCATCCGTTGTGGACGAGGCTCGTATATAAAATGTTTATCAGGTTTATTTACAATGCTTCCGACCTGGTCATTTGTCCAAGTAAATTTGCGGAAGAAGAGATTCGTCGATATGGCTTAAGAAAACCTACGGTTGTAATATCGAACGGTGTTCCTCAAGAATTTAAAGTATTAGCACTCCCAAAAAGACACCCCGATAAATTTACCATCCTAACCGCCGGTAGAAATGCATTAGAAAAAAGACAGGAATTGCTAATAAGGGCGGTCGCTGCTTCAAAATACAAGGACAGCATACAGTTGATCATCTTAGGTGATGGTCCGCTCAGAAATAAATTACTAGAAATGAGTAAGGATCTGCCGGAGGGAAATGTTGAATTTAATCTACTCCCAACCAACAAAATTATCGAATACTATAATGGAGTTGATCTTTATGTACATGCTGCTGCAGTGGAAGTGGAATGCATGACGGCGATTGAAGCGATGGCATGTGGTCTTCCCTTGCTGATAGCGGATTCTAAATTAAGTGCAACAAAACAATTCGCTTTAAATGAAAAACATCTTTTTAAAACTGTTGAAGAGCTTACAGAAAAAATTGATTACTGGTTTATGCACCGCGAAGAATTAAAACAGGCACGCGAAGAATACCTTGAATTTGTACAACAATATACCATTGAAAGTTCCTACAAAAAATTGGAAGATACTTATTATAAGGTGATTGAACAGTATGGAAATAAAATTGAGGAGTCTGCCCCTCAAATGGAAAATGCTTAAAAACTTATAAGGTTTTTTGAAACCTTATAGGTTTCTGTTTACCCGAACCATCTCTTCTTAAAATCTTCCTTTCTCGGAACCGGCAGGAAGATGGATGTAAATAATATTGCGATCAAGATCAGCGGGATCACCGCAGTATTATACGTCTGAGGATTTACATACCATCCAACCAGCAAGCTGATCAGGATGATCCTGTATGCCTTTATATAAAATGATGTCCATGTCGGCATGTTCTTTTTTAATGCAAGGAACATGATGGGTACATTTAGTGGCATCGCCCATAAAATATTTAAATTCCATTTCGTGGATGTATGCAGGGTGCCGAACCACATAAAGAGAAATAACCACCCGAATAATCCCAAAATGATAAAGTAAATAAGCGGGATAATTTTAAATCGAGAAAAAACTGCAGTTTTAATTTGTACAATAAAAATAACAATAAACAAAATCCAGAAAACAACATTGGGAATAAACCAGTTTACCCGACGACTTTCGGGTACGACATCCAGGATCAGGTTATTTCCTGTCACCAGTGGCTTACCATCCACAATCGCATGATCAAATAATTCCATTAATTCATTGGGTAAAAATGTTCTGCCGAATCCTGCTTTTTTATCCGTTGGAATTCCGATCAGTAGATCCATTCCTAAGCCAAGCCAACCGGGTCCGACGTTGCGATGTATCAATTGCCTGTAAGTCGCTTTGTCATCCTCATGCGGTTTATATTTTTTTATTTTAAATAAGGATAAAACAATATTACACGGACGTGTTGAACAATTATCATACAAGAAATCGTAGCGATAATATTTATTCTCTTCGCGCGCATTCACGGTTAAGCGTTCAAATAATAATTGCTTTTGTTCCTGCGTTAAATTCAGCGGCTGTTCGCGTATCCAGCGATTTTCATCACGGTACATTTCTTCAAATCCTTCATAGTCATCCACTGAAACATAATACATTAATTTGCATTGGATAAATTTCTTAAGAAATCCAGGCTCTGAGAAATTAAAAGTGCCGTAATTATAAACGAGATCCCATCCGAAAACAGGATCCTTGATACGAATTGCAGTATGTCCGAAATTCTGATAGATCTCATCATCCGCCCTGCCCACAGTAAGTAAGCTTATTGAAGAAAGGGGTGATAAAGCCGGTACTTTCATATCTTTATCAAACCCCATTAAGGAATGTGATCCAAAAAGAAATAAAACGCATAACAGGATATTGTAATAATTTTTCAACGTTATATTCTTATAGATATCGGAGGAAATTTTCTGCATCAATAAAGTGTAGATAGTATCCGACAAAAATATAAAATTAAATCCGATAAAACTTTCTCTAAAAAAAGCCGTTAATTCATCATCCGGTTTATTTAAACAAAACACAATGGACAATCCTGCAGTAAACAATTCCGAAAAAGATTGGAAAAAAATATTGACGGATGAAGAATACCACGTATTGCGGGAAGCCGGCACAGAGCGACCTTTCACGGGGAAATACACAGATCAGGATACCAAAGGAAATTATTACTGTAAGGCTTGCGGCAATTTATTATTTACTTCTGAAACAAAATATCACAGCGGTTGCGGCTGGCCTGCATTTTATGATAAAGCGGGGAACTCTGCTGTAGAAACGCGTATTGATCAAAGCCATGGCATGACTCGCATTGAAGTGCTGTGCAAAAAATGTCATTCCCACCTGGGACATGTTTTTGATGACGGACCGCCTGATAAAACCGGCATACGGTATTGTATCAATTCGGTTAGCCTGGATTTTAAGGATGAGTAGCGAAAATTTTATTACTGAACATCTTCGGAAACCACTACTTGTTTTCGGCTATTTTTAATTGATGCGCCGTAAATAACAAAAGAAATAATGATAAAAGGAATGCTCAACCATTGTCCATGCGTAAGTGTGACACCCATAATTGTCAGCGGGTTTACATCTACTTTCCAGTATTCTAAAAAGAACCGTCCTGCAAACATCATAAATAAAAATATAGCCATCAGGCTGCCTTCACGCGGTTTGTATTTAGCGCGTATATAAATTGTAAGGATCACAATAAAAATGAAATCGTATAGAAATGCTTCGAACAGCATAATGGGAACACGCGGTAGTGTTTCGCCCAGGCGCTCAAATACAATACCCCAACTACCGTTCGTATAATCGCCTACAATTTCAGAATTAAAGAAATTGCCGTAGCGTATAAACGAACCGCCAATCGCCGTCGGAATAGCTACGCGGTCAATGATCCATAAAAAAGTTTGCTCCGGGTGTTTTCTTTTATATAAATACAAACCGATAGGAATTGCAATAGCCGCGCCATGGCTTGCAAGCCCGCCCTTCCATACCTGTGGAATTTCAATTAAATGCTTACTGTAATATGCCCAATCGTAAAAAAAGCAATGCCCCAAACGCGCACCGATCAGTATGGCAAAGAACATATACATCAACAACTGGTCAGCACCTTCCGTGTTTTCATTTTCTTTTTTAAACTCCCAGTACAAAATATTATAACCGATAAAGAACGCAGCGCCATACAGCAAGCTATACCACCGGATACCAAAGTTTTCCGTGATCATAAAAATTTCCGGTTTCACATTCCAGTGAATTACAAAAGCCAATAAACTATTCATATAAAAACACTTTTAGTTGCGCCTAAGATAATACTTTTTATGATGCTGCCCCGTCATTTATCTACTCCCCCAAACGATCATTTCAATTATATAAATAATAATATTATCCTAATAATTGGGTATTTGATTTTAGTATATTTCAATATATTTTTGCAAACATTATTTCACCTTAAAACAAAAAAAACATGAAAAAAAATCTCTTAGTTTCTCTAACTATCTTGTGCAGTTTGCTTCTTTTCTCTTGTAAGAAGACATCTACTAATACTAATACTTCTGGCACCCTCGGAGCTGGAAAGAGTAGTATTTCCTTTACTAGCAGTGCCAATTTCGCAGGATCCACAACGTTTAATCAAAGCAATACAATTTATACGCAGGCTATAAGCGGGGTAGGCAGCAGTGTAAGAAATATTGCATTAACTGCAACTGAAGTTAACGGCACAAATACACGCATTGTTGTATTAGACCTTGTATTGCCACAGGATGCTTCTACATCTTCCGGTAATCTGACAGCAGATTTTTCCTTGCCTTCAAGTGCAACCATTTATCCAACACTGGAACTTACAAGCACCAGCGGAACAACTCCGGGACCAGGTTATACAGCAGAATCAGGAACGCTGACGATCACGAAACTTACTTCTTCTGAAATTGAAGGAACATTTAATAACGTTGTAGTGAATGATGGCGCCAGTACATCATTTACATTAACTAATGGACATTTTGCCGGTAAGTTTAATTAATAATTTTATATTCAATATTGATAAAGGCTTCCATTTGGGAAGCCTTTTTATATAAACCTCTATTAAATAATAACATTCAATTTACATCTTGCTCTATATTTTTGTTAGAATAGATTTAACAGAATAATTAGTAAATATTGAAAAGTACGCAGAACATATTTAAAGTGAATATTGCTACAGAGGAACATATTGCTTTTGCAGATGAGCTTTGTAAATTATATGAAGAATCTGCAAAGCAGCGCGGAACCGGCATTGCTAAGCGTGATCCTGAATATATTAAGGGAAAAATATTACAGCAAAAAGCAATAATAGCAGTTACACCTGACAACCAGCTTGCAGGCTTTTGTTATATTGAAACATGGGAAGGAAAAAACTATGTTGCAAATTCAGGACTTATCGTTAAAGAAGAATTCCGGCATCACGGACTGGCAAAAAAGATAAAAAAATTCGTATTCGACTATACGAAAAAAAAAATTCCAAATGCAAAAATATTCGGCATCACTACAAGCCTTGCCGTAATGAAATTGAATTCTGATCTGGGGTATAAACCGGTAACATTTTCTGAGCTTACGCAGGATGATGCTTTCTGGACCGGATGCAGAAGCTGCGTTAACTACGATGTATTGACAAGAACACAGCGAAAGAACTGTTTATGTACCGGCATGCTATTTGACCCGAAGGAAGAGAAAAAAAAATCATTTGAAGGGATACTTAAAATAGAGAAAAAAATTCCTGCAAAATTAAAGACACCAAAAGCGCAGCGTATCAAAATAGTTAAATCAGCGGGTCGCAGTAAAGCGAATAAGAAGTAGTATCGAATATTTAGTATTGCGTATGGAGATAAAGATATCAGCATGAAGAATAAAGTAGTTTTAGCATTCAGCGGCGGATTGGATACTTCCTATTGCGCAAAATATCTGAAGGAAGAAAAAAACCTGGAGGTGTATGCTATTACTGTAAACACAGGCGGTTTCACAGACGAAGATTTAAAAGCGATCGAAAAGCGCGCACATGAATTAGGTGTGAAAGGATTCATTATAAAAGATGTAATGAATGAGTATTACACGCAATGTATCCGCTATCTTTTGTTCGGCAATGTTTTAAAAAATAATACCTATCCTCTTTCTGTTAGTGCTGAAAGAGTCTTCCAGGCAATCGCAGTAGCGGAGTACGCAAAAGAGATAGGCGCATCTTTCATCGCGCATGGAAGTACCGGGGCAGGCAACGACCAGGTACGCTTTGATATGGTTTTTAATATCGTGATGCCGGATGCAAAGATCATCACTCCTATACGCGATCAGAAATTATCACGCGAAGAAGAAATTGCCTACCTCGAAAAACATGGAATAAAAACAGATGCAGCTAAAGCTGTATATTCAATCAACCAGGGTTTATGGGGAACGAGCGTTGGAGGAAAGGAAACATTAACATCGCGAAATACATTACCTGAAGATGCATATCCATCGCCTTTAACAAAAAATGTACCGGAAGAAATATCTGTAACATTTAAAAACGGGGAGCCAGTTGCTTTAAACGGAAAACAATTTGAGCATCCTGCAAAATTAATTTCAGCACTCAACAAGATCGCTTCTGAATTTGCGATCGGAAGAGATATACACGTCGGAGATACCATTATTGGAATTAAAGGGCGTGTTGGATTTGAAGCGGCTGCACCTTTAATTCTTATCAAGGCACATCACTTGCTGGAAAAGCATACACTCACCAAGCAGCAATTATTCTGGAAAGATCAACTGGCAAATGTGTATGGAAGCAATCTTCATGAAGGATTATTTTACGAGCCATTGATGCGTGATCTCGAAGCATTTTTATCAAGTACACAAGAACATGTATCCGGAGATGTATTTATTAAACTAATGCCCTATCGTTTTGAACTTACAGGTATCGAATCTTCCTTCGATCTCATGAACAGCAAATTCGGCAGCTACGGTGAAATGAACAATGCATGGACAGGGGAAGATGTAAAAGGATTTTCTAAAATATTATCGAACCAGGTAATGATCTGGAAGAAAATAAAAGAGGAAAATAAAAAGAAGGATTAAACTTTCGATTTGATCGTTTTATCATATTTAGAGCGTACCCTGCTTAAGGTTTCCGATGTCATCCCAAGATAATTTGCTATATACTTTAATGGTATCCTGTTTGCGATATCGCCATAATCCTGCATAAACTGATGATATTTTTCGTCTGCCTGCAAAGACGCAAAAGTGTAGAAGCGGTTCACATAATTACTGTGAAGCAATTCCAGGTTAAGCCGGTAAAGGCGCTCTATATCATGCGATTTTTTACATAATGCGTTCAGATCTTTATAAGCAATTTTTAGTAATGCAAGATCCTCCAGCGCCTGGTAAATATGAGTGCCTGGCTTCTTTGTAATATGAGTGAAATTGCTTCCGAAAAAAGCGCCTTCTTTTTCAAAACCTTCTATGATGTCTTTATTATTCTTATAAAAAAATATTTTTATCACGCCGCTGTAAATAAAATAAAAATATTCTGCCACCTGTCCTTCATCTAAAATAATATCATTTTTTTTATATGATACGAGTTCAAATAATTGTACAAGAGCATTTAAGTCTTCCTCATTAACATTCATCGTAGAACGTAATGTTTGCTTAAGAAATTGTTTTGCTTTGTTTTCTAAAATTTTGTCAATCTGTCGTGTCATCGGCTTGTTGCAAACATAACGATAAATGTTTATAACAAACAAAAGAAGAAATTATATTGACTTAAATCAATTGCAGTTTTATTAATATTCAACATTGCTTAACATCTTGTCTCGCCCTTATTCTGCTAAGGGTTTCAGAGGTTATTCCAAGATAATTCGCTACATACTTTAAAGGGATCCGGTTACAGAATGCTGAACAATGTTTTAAGAATAAACAATATTTTTCTTCTGCCTGCAATGATTTCAAATTGTGCACTCTTTCTATGTATCTCACGTAATGCTGTTCTAATATCTTTATGGAGGTAATAAGAATTTCCGGAGAAGTTTCAAACAACTTCATCAGATCCGTAAACTTTACTCTTAGCAGATCCACATCTTCGATCGTTTCATAAACATCGCGGCTCCGGGTTTTTTTTATAAAGTCGTAAAGATTTCCAAAGAAAGTTCCTTCTTCTCCAAACCAGTCGATAATATCATTTCCGGATTTGTGATAATAGACCACAATTAATCCATTAGAAAGAAAATACAAATAATCAGAATATTCACTCGCCTTAATGATCTTGTGATTTTTACGATATTGAATAAATTCAAAAGCATCGGTAAATTTTTGCAGGGAGTCCGCAGAAATATTCCCAAACTTTGTCACCTCTTTTGCAAGAAATGCTTTGCATTCAATTTCTTTTGCGATGTCAGGTTGCTTTATCATTACTATGGTTTTATTATAAACATTTCAATATTATTATAGTTTTTCAGTATATTAACATGGATTTCATTCAATTGTTCTATATGAGAAAATGGATATTTATAGCACTCTGCTTTACATGGAGTTATTCTGTTATTGCACAACGCGATCCTGTTTATAAAATTTTGATTGTAACTGCACATCCGGATGATGAAACAGGTTTCGCAGCCACAATTTATAAAGTAACAAAAGAGCTTAATGGCGTTGCGGATCAGTGTGTAATTACGAACGGAGAAGGTGGCTATAAATATTCAACGTTAGCGGAAAGTTATTATGGTGTAGAATTAACCGATGAAAAAATTGGAAGAGAAAATTTACCGAAGATCCGTAAGCAGGAATTGATGAACGCAGGAAAGATCATCGGCATGAGAAATATTTTTTTCCTGGATCAGAAGGACGCACATTATGGACTTGACGAACATGAGCCACTTGACACTACATGGAACGTAAGCTGGGTAATGACAAGATTAAAAGAGATCATGACAAAAACAAAATATGATTTTGTGTTCTGCCTCTTGCCTACTCCCGAAACACATGCACATCACAAAGCTGCAGGAATACTAGCACTAAGAACGATTGCCGCATTGCCACAAGACCAGCGACCAATCGTACTGGGTGTAACCGGCGGTAATAAAAATGACACGACGAAATATATGTTTACACAATTAAAAGATTATAAAGAAACAAAGGTGGATGGCAATGCACCGATGTATTTTTTTGACAAGAGTGTGAAGTTCGGATATAAAAATGCTTTGAGTTATAAGATCATCGTGAACTGGGAAATTGCGGAACATAAATCACAGGGAACAATGCAGCTGGCGATGAACCAGGGCGACCTTGAACAATATTGGTACTTTAGCATGAACGGTGAAAGCGGAAAAGAAAAATGCAGACAGTTTTTTGAGAAACTAAAAATTATTCCATATAAAGCGAAGGAGTATTGATAATGTTGAATGTTGAATGATAAATGGTATCAGCATTAAATCGTAATTCGTACATCGTAAATTATAAATACATTGAACAAACTCGTCCGTGGATTAAGTCTTCGCCAGGCAGTTGCCATCAACATGATCGATATGGTTGGGATTGGTCCGTTCATCACAATCCCTTTTATTATTGGAGTACTGTACGGTCCGCAATGTATTATTGGATGGATTCTCGGCGCGGTTTTAGGTGTCTGTGTTGGAAGCGTTTGG